>NZ_CAUIXH010000001.1:0-221307 GCF_962707005.1 Neisseria basseii
GGTACGGGCGCGTGTGCGGCTGTGGTGGCGGGTATCCGTCTGGGGCTGTTGGATGAAGGGAAAACGGTAGAGGTGGTTTTGCCGGGCGGGACTTTATATATCGAATGGGCCTGCGGCGGCGATGTGATGATGACCGGCTCTGCGGAAACCGTGTTTGAAGGTGAGTTGGCGTATTCATGATTTTGCTGCATTTGGATTTTTTGTCTGCCTTACTGTATGCGGCGGTTTTTCTGTTTCTGATATTCCGCGCAGGAATGTTGCAATGGTTTTGGGCGAGTATTGCGTTGTGGCTCGGCATATCGGTTTTAGGGGCAAAGCTGATGCCCGGCATATGGGGAATGACCCGCGCCGCGCCTTTGTTCATCCCCCATTTTTACCTGACTTTGGGCAGTATATTTTTTTTCATCGGGCATTGGAACCGGAAAAAGGGTGGAAACGGATGGCAGGCAGCCCCCGAACATCCTCTGCTTGGGCTGTTTGCCGTCAGTAATGCATTGATGACGCTTGCTTTTGTCGGAATATGTGCGTTGGTGCATTATTGCTTTTCGGGAACGATTCAAGTGTTTGTGTTTACGGCATTGCTCAAACTTTATGCGCTGAAGCCGGTTTATTGGTTCGTGTTGCAGTTTGTGCTGATGGCGGTTGCCTATGTCCACCGCTGCGGTATAGACCGGCAGCCGCCGTCAACGTTCGGCGGTTCGCAGCTGCGACTCGGCGTGTTGGCGGCGATGTTGATGCAGATTGCGGTAACGGCGATGCTGCTTGCCGAAATCGGCAGATGATTGTGATGCCGTCTGTATCGGAACAAAAAGTTATAAAGAAAGAAATTTTGGGTATTGGTTTTTTAGGCGGCATAGGTTTAGGATGAAGCCATATCCGAAATTTGTTTATGGTTCGGCGCAAATCCCCTGCAATCGGGCAGGATGCCGGCGGGAATTGCGCCTTACTGTCGAAACCTTATTATTCAGGAGCAGAAGATGAAAATTGCAAACAGCATCACCGAACTGATCGGCAACACGCCTTTGGTTAAGTTGAACCGTCTGACCGAAGGTTTGAAGGCAGAGGTTGCCGTGAAACTGGAATTTTTCAATCCGGGCAGCAGCGTCAAAGACCGTATTGCCGAAGCAATGATTGAGGCCGCCGAGAAAGCGGGCAAAATCAACAAAAACACCGTGATTGTCGAGGCAACCAGCGGCAATACGGGTATCGGTTTGGCGATGGTATGTGCGGCACGCGGCTACAAACTGGCGATTACCATGCCGGAAAGCATGAGCAAAGAGCGTAAAATGCTGTTGCGTGCGTTTGGTGCAGAGCTGATTTTGACCCCCGCCGCCGAAGGTATGGCGGGCGCGATTGCGAAGGCGCAATCCTTGGTGGATGCACATCCCGACACTTATTTTATGCCGCGCCAGTTCGACAATGAGGCAAATCCCGAAGTCCACCGCAAAACAACCGCCGAGGAAATTTGGCGGGATACGGACGGCAAAGTCGATGTCTTCGTTGCCGGTGTCGGCACGGGCGGTACGATTACCGGCGTGGGCGAAGTATTGAAAAAATACAAACCCGAAGTTAAAGTGGTTGCCGTCGAGCCTGAGGCTTCCCCTGTATTGAGCGGCGGCGAAAAAGGCCCGCACCCGATTCAAGGTATCGGCGCAGGCTTTATTCCGACCGTTTTGAATACCAAAATCTACGACAGTATTGCCAAAGTGCCGAACGAAGCGGCTTTTGAAACCGCCCGCGCAATGGCGGAAAAAGAAGGCATTTTGGTGGGTATTTCTTCCGGTGCGGCGGTTTGGAGCGCGTTGCAGCTTGCCAAACAGCCTGAAAACGAAGGCAAGCTGATAGTCGTGCTGCTGCCTTCTTATGGCGAACGCTATCTTTCTACGCCACTTTTTGCAGATTTGGCATAATGCTTTAATCGGATTGTCGAAACATTCAGACGCATTTTTCGGTATCGGTGTAACGCCGTGCCGGAAAATGCGTTTTTGCATATATGCCGAAAACGCCGGTTGTGTTTTAATCAGGCATTGGTGCCGCCGCATTGCTTGAGGGAAATATTTTTTATAGTGGATTAACAAAAATCAGGACAAGGCGACGAAGCCGCAGACAGTACAAATAGTACGGAACCGATTCACTTGGTGCTTGAGCACCTTAGAGAATCGTTCTCTTTGAGCTAAGGCGAGGCAACGCCGTACTGGTTTTTGTTAATCCACTATATTCGGGTTTTATCCGGCAGGACGGATTTTTGCCCCAACGGAAAATAGCCGGCCTGCCCGTAAAGTCAGCCGTTTGTCCGGGTGCAGCCGGGGCTTTGGGCTTCAGACGGCATATTTTCGGAATGGCGGCATTTTTGCCGTCGGCGCGGCAGCCGTATGGGGAAGAGAGGGGATATTGTGGTCGGTAACGGCAAAAAATATGCTGCACCATTGCTGGTGCTGGGTTGCGTGGTGTTCGGTCTGGGCAGCCTGATTGTCAGATCCGTCCCCGTCGGCCCGTATGCAATCGCATTTTGGCGGTTGCTGATTTCGGTGTTCGTATTTTGGTTTTTGGCACGGTTTTTCGGACAAAAATTCCCAAAAAACAGGAAAACCGTCCGATATGCCCTGACGGCGGGCGTGTTTCTCGCTTTCGATTTGGCACTTTGGCACGAAAGCATATACGCGGTCGGGCCGGGTATTTCCACCCTGCTCAACAGCCTGCAAATCTTTTTCTTGTCGGCAATCGGTGTTTTCTTTTTCGGCGAGAGTTTGGGCAGGCTGCAAGCGGCAAGCTTGATGTCGGCGGTTGTGGGTGTGGTGATGATTGCCGGTGCGGAATTCGGCTACAACAGCAATGCGGTTTGGGGATTCGTCAGCGGTTTGGTATCGGGACTGATGCTTGCCCTGTCGATGGTGTTTGTCCGCAAGACTCATGAAGTCGAACAGGTGGCGCTTTTCCCTTCAATGATGATTTTGAGTTTGGGCGGCGCGGCATCGTTGGTTGTTCCGGCATTACTGATGGACGGTGGCGCGCTTTATCCGACGACTTGGAAAGATGCCGGTTTGGTGCTTGTGTACGGCGTGGTGATGCAGTGCTTTGCGTGGGCGATGGTTGCCTATGCGATTCCGCTGCTTTCGCTGTCGCTGACGGGGCTGCTGCTTTTGTCCGAACCGGTTGCCGCCCTGTTCATCGATTATTTTGGATTGGGCAAACCGATTGAAGGCGTGCAGTGGGCAGGGGTGGCACTGACGCTCTCGGCAATTTACCTCGGTTCGTTGAAACAGCAGTCTTCACATTGATTTCATCAGGGCAATATTGGCAGTTCACCGTGCAAAACCTGCGTTATCGGACTGATATAGTGAATTAAATTTAAACCGGTACAGCGTTGGCTTGCCTTAGCTCAAAGAGAACGATTCTCTAAGGTGCTGAAGCACCAAGTGAATCGGTTCCGTACTATCTGTACTGTCTGCGGCTCGCCGCCTTGTCCTGATTTAAATTTAATTCACTATAGGTAGGAAAATCCGACAACGTTAGATCCGCCTGCAAAAGTGAGGAATAGCAAATGCCGTCTGAAACTATTTTCAGACGGCATTCTTGGCTTCCTGGCCTAACGGATTGCCGTGCCGGCCCTGCCGAAATCGCCGAAGTTCATCAAAATGAACATTGCCTTGCCGACAACCAGCTTGTCATCCACAAATCCCCAGTAGCGCGAATCGGCACTGTTGTCGCGGTTGTCACCCATAGCGAAATAGCGTCCTTCGGGAACCTGACACACAAAACCGCTACCGTCGTCGGCATATTGGCAATGGTTCAGACCGCTCTGCTCTATGGAGTAGCCGTTTTCAGACATAATATCGGAGGTATATTTGCCCAATATGGGCAGGGAAACGGCAGGCTGTCCTTCTTTTTTCAGAATATTGAATGATCTGTCGTCCAAACCGCTGCGGAACATATCCGTGTTGTGGATTTCGGAAGAGTCGGTGTCGTCGGGATAACGGTATGTGCCGTCAGGAATATCGGAAGCCGGTTTTCCATTTACCGTCAGAACTTTATCCCGATATTCGACCACATCGCCCGGAATGCCGACAATACGCTTGATGTAGGTCATGTCCGGCTGCAGAGGATAATTAAAAACAACGACATCGCCCCGTTCGATTTTGCCTGTAGGAATAAATACATTGTTTAAAACGGGTACGCGCAGACCGTAGGAAAATTTGCCGACCAAAATGAAATCGCCCTTGATCAGGCCCGGGCGCATCGAGCTGGACGGGATTTGGAACGGTTCGGCAATAAACGACCGGATGAGGAACAATACCAAAACGGTAGGGAAGAAACTGCCGAAATAATCGCCGAAGTGGCTGCTTTCCGAGATTTCGGGATGAGTCTTCAGGCGGTATTTATATACCCCCCAAGCCGTACCGCACAATACAACGAAAATCAGGAAAACGGCGGTAAAGCTTATAAACAGGGACAAAGCGGCAAACACGCCGACCGCCGTCAGGATATAGGCGTATTCGAGGCCGGAACTCCATTCTCCGTTTTCCTGCCGTTTCTTGTCGCTTTTGAAATAAAGGATGATGCCGGCAAGCAGCGCGGCAGCCGCACCCGATATTAACATAGTGTTCATTGTTGTTCCTTAATGCTTAAAAAACCGCCCGTCCGTGCAACCGTTTTAAGGCGGCAAATCGCAAAATTTGTTTGCGGGCGCGTGCCCACGCAAAGGGCGGTTTTAGGGGCATTGCACTGCCCCGTGTGCCGGAGTTATTTGTCGCTCACCTGCAAAATCGCCAAGAACGCGCTTTGCGGGATTTCCACATTGCCCACTTGTTTCATACGGCGTTTGCCTGCCTTTTGTTTTTCAAGCAGTTTTTTCTTACGCGTAATATCGCCGCCGTAACATTTTGCCAAAACGTTTTTACGCAGGGCTTTGACGTTTTCTCTGGCGATGATCTGGCTGCCGATGGCGGCTTGGACGGCGATGTCGAACATTTGGCGCGGAATCAGTTCGCGCATTTTCGATGCCAGCTCGCGGCCTCGGTGAACGGCACTTTGACGGTGCACAATCAGGCTCAGCGCATCGACTTTTTCGCCGTTGACCATAATATCCAGCTTAATCAAATCAGACGGTTGGAACTCTTTGAAATGGTAGTCCAACGAAGCATAACCGCGCGAAGTGGATTTGAGTTTGTCGAAAAAGTCCATCACGACTTCGTTCATGGGCAAATCATAAGTCAGCATGACTTGGCGGCCCATGTACTGCATATTGACCTGAACGCCGCGCTTTTGGTTACACAAAGTCATGACGTTGCCGACGTATTCCTGCGGCACGAGGATAGTCGCAGTGATAATCGGCTCGAGTATGGTTTCGATGCTGCCGATGTCGGGCAGTTTGGACGGATTTTCGACTTCGATTTTTTCGCCGCTCTTCAACACGACTTCGTAAACCACCGTCGGCGCGGTGGTAATCAAGTCCATGTCGAACTCGCGTTCCAAACGTTCCTGTACGATTTCCAAGTGCAACAGACCCAAGAAGCCGCAGCGGAAGCCGAAGCCTAATGCTTGAGAAACTTCAGGCTCGAATTTCAACGAAGCATCGTTCAGCTGCAATTTTTCCAAAGCATCACGCAAAGCTTCGTAGTCGTGGCTTTCCACGGGATAAAGGCCCGCGAATACTTGACTTTGTACTTCTTGGAAGCCGGGCAGTGGCTCTGAGGCGGGGTTGGCAACCAGTGTAACCGTGTCGCCGACTTTCGCCTGACCCAATTCTTTTACGCCGGTAATCAAAAAGCCCACTTCGCCGGCTTTGAGTTCTTGTTTTTGAACCGATTTCGGCGTGAATACGCCCAGTTGCTCGACCTGCGTTTCCGCCTTGGTGCTCATAAAGCGCACTTTGTCTTTCAGTTTGATGGTGCCGTTTTTCACTCGAATCAGCATGACCACGCCGACGTAATTGTCAAACCACGAATCGACGATAACGGCTTGCAGCGGCGCGTTTTCATCGCCGGTCGGTGCGGGGATTTTGGCAACGATTTCTTCCAAAACGTCTTCCACGCCGATGCCGCTTTTGGCTGAACACTGCACCGCGCCGACGGCATCGATGCCGATGATGTCTTCAATTTCCTGCTCCACGCGTTCGGGGTCGGCGGCGGGTAGGTCGATTTTGTTCAAAACAGGCACAACCTCCACGCCCAAATCAATCGCGGTGTAACAGTTCGCCACGGTTTGCGCTTCCACGCCCTGCGACGCGTCAACGACCAAAAGCGCGCCTTCGCAGGCGGACAGCGAACGGGAGACTTCGTAAGAGAAGTCGACGTGTCCCGGCGTGTCAATCAAATTAAGCTGATACACCTGTCCGTCGCGTGCTTTGTAGTTGAGCGCGGCGGTTTGCGCTTTGATGGTAATGCCGCGCTCTTTTTCGATGTCCATGGAATCGAGCACCTGCGTACTCATTTCGCGCAAATCCAAACCGCCGCAATATTGGATGAAGCGGTCGGCAAGCGTCGATTTGCCGTGGTCGATGTGGGCAATGATAGAGAAATTTCGGATATTTTTCATTGAGTTGTTTTTAATGCTGAACGGTAGGTTTTAGAAATGCCGTCTGAACAAACAGCGGTACGTCCGAATATCGGGCGCAACGTGGAAATAGCCCGATATTCTAACGGAAAACCGCTGTTTTGGCATGATTTGATAAAGGTTTTATAAAGATTTGACGATTTCTGCCACCATTTTTGCAGAACTTGCCGCCGCCGTTTTCAAAAATTCGTCAAAGCTGATGTCTGCCTTTTCGTCCGCCGAATCGGAAACCGCGCGGATGATGACGAAAGGCGTTTCCAACTGATGACAGGTTTGGGCAATCGCCGCCGCTTCCATTTCCACTGCTTTGACTTCGGGGAAGTGCTTGCGGATTTCCGCCACGCCTTCGCTGCTGTGGACGAAGCGGTCGCCGCTGACAATCAGGCCTTGTTCTACCGCCGCGCCTTCAAACGCCCGCGCCGCCCGTTTTGCCGTTTCAATCAATATGCCGTCTGAAGCGAACCTTGTCGGCAGTTGCGGCACTTGTCCCCGGGCATAGCCGAATGCGGTTACATCGACATCGTGGTGTGCGGTTTCCGTGCCAATCACCACGTCGCCGACTTTCAAACCCTTGCCCAAACCGCCCGCGCTGCCGGTGTTGATGACGCAGTCCGCTGCGAATTGATGGATAAGCCAGGCCGTTGCAACCGCTGCGTTGACCTTGCCGATGCCGCTCAATGCAAGCACCATGCGTTTTCCCGCCAATTCGCCTTCATAGGCGGAAAATCTGCCGAAAGAGACGGCTTTGACATTTTCCATCATCTCGCGCAAAAGCGCGATTTCCTGTTCCATTGCGCCGATAACGGCCACTGCTTTCAAAGACATATTGCTGACCTGCTGTGAATTTCGGATAGAATGCCGAATTATACACGCTAACACGGCAGGATTGAGTGGGGGCGGTTTGTCCATGCCGTCTGAAACGGTTTCAGACGGCATGGCGGGTTTTTGGTAGAATGGGAAGGTATAGATTGTTTGAAAATTGGGGGACGAGGATGTTTACCGATGAAAATATGACTGCAAAGGAAGAACTGTTCGCATGGCTGCGCCATATGAACAAGCACAAGGGTTCGGATTTGTTTGTTACAACCAATTTCCCGCCTGCAATGAAGCTGGACGGCAAAATCACCCGCATCACGGACGAGCCGCTGACGGCGGAAAAATGTATGGAAATCGCCTTTTCGATTATGAGTGCGAAGCAGGCGGAAGAATTTTCATCGACCAACGAGTGCAACTTCGCCATCAGCCTGCCGGACACCAGCCGCTTCCGCGTCAATGCGATGATACAGCGCGGCGCGACGGCGTTGGTATTCCGCGCGATTACCAGCAAGATTCCCAAGTTTGAAAGCCTGAACCTGCCGCCTGTCTTGAAGGATGTCGCGCTGAAAAAACGCGGGCTGGTTATTTTTGTCGGCGGCACCGGCTCGGGCAAATCGACTTCGCTTGCCTCGCTTATCGACTACCGCAATGAAAATTCGTTCGGACACATCATCACCATCGAAGACCCGATCGAGTTTGTCCACGAACACAAAAACTGCATCATCACCCAGCGCGAGGTCGGCGTGGATACGGAAAACTGGATGGCGGCGTTGAAAAACACGCTGCGGCAGGCACCGGATGTGATTCTGATCGGCGAAATCCGCGACCGCGAAACCATGGATTACGCCATCGCCTTTGCCGAAACGGGGCATTTGTGTATGGCGACGCTGCACGCCAACAGCACCAATCAGGCACTCGACCGCATCATCAACTTTTTCCCCGAGGAGCGGCGCGAACAATTGCTGACGGATTTGTCGCTCAACCTTCAGGCGTTTATTTCGCAACGCCTCGTTCCGCGAGACGGCGGCAAGGGCAGGGTGGCGGCAGTCGAGGTGCTGCTCAATTCGCCCCTGATTTCGGAGTTGATTCACAACGGCAACATCCATGAAATCAAAGAAGTGATGAAAAAATCCACTACCTTGGGTATGCAGACCTTCGACCAACACCTTTACCAATTGTATGAAAAAGGCGAGATTTCCCTGCAGGATGCCTTGAAAAATGCCGACTCCGCACACGATTTGCGTTTGGCGGTACAGTTGCGCAGCCGCCGCGCGCAAAGTTCCGGACCGGATTTGGAATTGCTCTGATGAACGGTATGGATTTCCGGACGGGCAGTTTGACATGATCTATCCGTGGCATAATGAACAATGGCGGCAGATTGCGGAGCATTGGACGAGCCGTCCCAATGCTTGGCTGTTTGTCGGCAAAAAGGGGACGGGGAAAACCGCGTTTGCCCGTTTTGCGGCGAAGGCGCTGTTGTGCGAAAAACCCGTGACGGGCAATGTGCCTTGCGGGGAATGCGCGTCCTGCCATTTGTTCGAGCAGGGAAGTCATCCCGATTTTTATGAAATCACCCCCCTGACGGACGAACGGGAAAACGGACGCAAACTGTTGCAAATCAGAATCGATGCCATCAGGGAAATCATCGATAATGTGTACCTGACTTCGGTACGGGGCGGTTTGCGCGTGATCCTGATTCATCCTGCGGAAAGTATGAATGTCCAAGCCGCCAACAGTTTGTTGAAAGTGTTGGAAGAGCCGCCGCCACAAGTGGTCTTTTTGCTGGTAAGCCACGCGGCGGACAAGGTTTTACCGACCATTAAAAGCCGCTGCCGGAAAATGGTTTTGCCTGCGCCTTCGCATGAGGAAGCATCGGCGTATCTGCGTGAAAGGGGTGTGGCGGAGCCGGAAGAATTTTTGGCTTTCCATTCGGACGCGCCGCTGTTTCAGGAGGAAGATGGGCTTCGTGAATTGCGGGCAAAGCTGCTGGATATTTTGGCAGAACCGAGGTTGTTGAAGATTTTGGACTACGCCGCGCTTTTCGATAAGGAGAAACTTCCGCTCGCCGTATTTGTCGGGTGGATGCAGAAGTGGCTGGTCGATTTGGGATTGTGCCTGCAACACATGAAACCTGTCTATTATCCTGCTTATGAAGACAGGCTGCTTCAGACGGCATCCGGTTTCCGTCCGCGCAATGTATTTGCGGCGGAGGATATGCTCAAACAGCTTGCCCCCTACGGGTTTCATACTTTAAATGTCAAAATGCAGATCGAGCATCTGCTCATCAACTATTTGGAATTGAAGAAAGAGAACGGGTGAATTATGTCAGACGGACAAAATATTCCGGCAAAAATGATGTCGTTGCAGTTGAAAGACGTGAATCTGCTTTACAGCTCCTATATGCCGTTTTTGGAACACGGCGGTCTGTTTGTGCAGACCGACGACGTATTTTCCATCGGGGACGATATTCTGCTTGCCGTAGAAATCCTCAACTTCCCCAAACTGTTCCTGCCGACCAAAGTCGCCTGGATCAATCCTGCGCGCACCTCGTCAAAGCCCAAAGGGGTGGGGTTGGCGTTTACGACACATGAAAACTGTTTGAAAGTCAAAGACCAAATCGAAGCCGAACTGGGCAGCACAATCAGCGGCAGCAGACCTACGTTTACCATGTAACGCCATGCATATCATCGATTCGCACTGCCACCTCAATTTTGAAGGTTTGAAAGAACGCCTGCCCGAAGTTTTGTCCAACATGGAAGCAAACGGCGTGGGGCAGGCACTCGCTATCAGCGTCAGTAGGGAAAGCTTCTCCGAAGTCTTTGCCGTCGCCGAAGCGCACGAACACATCTATTGCACCATAGGCGTACATCCCGACAGCAGGGAAGCGGAAGAATTTTCCATTGCGGAAATGGTTGCCGCAGCTGCTTCGTCGAAAGTGGTCGGCATAGGTGAGACGGGTTTGGATTATTACTGGTGCAAAGGCGATTTGTCTTGGCAGCACAAACGCTTTGCAGACCACATCGAAGCAGCCAATCAAACCGGGCTGCCCGTTATCGTCCATACGCGCGATGCGGCGGCGGATACCTTGTCTATTCTGAAAGAATGTAAAACCAATTCGGGTGTGATCCACTGTTTTTCCGAAGACACAGCCTTTGCTCGGGCTGCCATGGATTTGGGGCTTTATATTTCTTTTTCGGGAATCGTTACGTTTAAAAACGCCCCTTTGGTTCAGGAGGCGGCAAAATACGTTCCAGACGACCGCATTTTGGTGGAAACCGATGCGCCGTTCCTCGCCCCCGTTCCCAAACGAGGCAGGCAGAACGAACCGGCTTTTGTGCGTCATACCGCCGAACATATTGCCAAATTGCGGAATCAAACATTGGAACAGGTTGCGGCATATACGACGGAAAACTTTTACCGGCTGTTTAAAAAAGTACCCGATATGCGGGCCGTCTGACCCTGTGCCGACGATAAGGAAAACCATGAAGGCAATTCATCCGTATGTATGTCCGCGCTGCTGCTGACTGCCTGCCAACACGTTTCGGACAGGCATGAGGCAGTCGGTATGGCAAATTCCGCTTCCAAATTCTGCATTGCCAAAGGCGGCGGACGGGAAGCAAAAAAAGACGAAAGCGGCGGCGGATATGCCCTGTGCCATTTGCCGGACAGCAGGATTGTCGAGGAGTGGGAATATTTCCGTTCACAACATTGATACTGCACGATATACAGCAAATATTGTGGGAAGTTTCCGCTTTTGCGTATAATGCGCCCTACCTGACAAATTTTGTCAACTTTATCAAAAGGAATAAGCGATGGCTTCCATCCACGACCAAATTAAAGAAGTAGTAACGACACACCGCGTCGTATTGTTTATGAAAGGTACGAAGCAGTTTCCGCAATGCGGTTTCTCTTCCCGCGCCGTACAAATCCTTAATGCGGCAGGCTGTACCGATTACGTTACCGTCAACGTATTGGAAAATCCCGAAGTACGCCAAGGCATTAAGGAATACAGCGACTGGCCGACCATCCCCCAGCTTTATGTGAACGGCGAGTTTGTCGGCGGTTCGGACATCCTGATGGAAATGTATGAGGCAGGCGAGCTGCAAGAGCTGCTGAAAGCCTGATGGATTCGGCAATGCCGTCTGAACGTGTTTCAGACGGCATTTTCTTTTCCGGCAAATCAAAAAAAAGTATAATGGCGCGTCTCAAAATCACACTGGAACACCGCGATGAACGTTAACGTTATCAACCATCCGCTCGTCCGCCACAAACTGACCCTGATGAGGGAGGCAGATTGCAGCACCTACAAATTCCGTACGCTGACCACAGAGCTGGCACGCCTGATGGCATACGAGGCAAGCCGTGATTTTGAAATCGAAAAATACCTTATCGACGGATGGTGCGGTCAGATTGAAGGCGATCGCATCAAAGGCAAAACCCTGACCGTCGTTCCCATCCTGCGTGCAGGTTTGGGTATGCTTGACGGCGTGCTCGACCTGATTCCGACTGCCAAAATCAGCGTAGTCGGACTGCAGCGCGACGAGGAAACGCTGAAACCCGTTTCCTACTTCGAGAAATTCGTGGACAGCATGGACGAACGTCCGGCTTTGATTATCGATCCTATGCTGGCGACAGGCGGTTCGATGGTGGCAACCATTGACCTGTTGAAAGAAAAAGGCTGCCGCAACATCAAAGCCTTAGTTTTGGTTGCCGCCCCTGAGGGCGTGAAGGCTGTTAATGACGCGCACCCTGACGTTACGATTTACACCGCCGCGCTCGACAGCCATTTGAACGAAAACGGCTATATTATTCCCGGTCTGGGCGATGCGGGCGACAAGATTTTCGGCACGCGCTAACTGACTGATTTTCGGAGTTGATATGAATTTTCAAGACTATCTCGCCACATTTCCTTCAATCGACCATCTGGGCGGTTTGGACGTTCGGGATGCCGACGGCAAAACGGTTCACCACATTCCTGCCGTTCAGGGCAAGCTCGGTTCGCTCAAGCTGTACAATGCCTTGGCGGAACGTTTTGACGGAAAATTGGACAAAAAAGCGGCAGAGCAGGGTTTGATATGGTTTGCCGAACACGTTGCCGACGCGCGCGCCCATCCCGGCAAGCATCCGAACATCGACCTGCTGGAAAATGTCGTGCAAAGCGGCGAAACCTTCCTGCTCAAGCCGCTTGCCGCGCAATAATTCTCGACCATGCCGTCTGAAATCCGTTTCAGACGGCATTTTGTCGGAAAGAAGACTGTAAAACGGGCATTTTCTTTTCTATTTCAGGATACGGGCAATGATGTTTCAACACGCAGGACGACACATAAAGTGCCACCCTATGTGTTGCCCTAATTTGGAAGGGGTTACACCCCTCTCAAATAAAATCTGATGCTGCTGCCACGAAGGACGGATGTCCAAATGGCGGGGTTTCAACCATTAAGGAAATACGATGAAAAAAATGTTCCTTTCTGCCGTATTGCTTCTGTCGGCTGCCGCTCAAACCGTGTGGGCGGATACGGTGTTTTCCTGTAAAACGGACAACAACAAATATATAGAAGTCCAAAAAATCGACCGCAATCTTTACGAATATTCGTTCGGCAGTGCGGCAAAAAAAGAAATTGCCATACGCAACAGCAAAGCTGACCTGTTGGGGCGTTCCGACAGGTGGCAAGGTATGGGCAGCGGTCGTTGGGCAACGATGAAATTCCAAAACGGCGAATTTATGTACACCGTATGGACAGGCTTCGATTCCGTGACTCATACGGAAAGCAGCGGTGTCGTTGTGGAGCGTAGGGGCAAGGAAGTCGCACGGGTCGGCTGTACGCCGAAAACTGCGCAGGCGAATTTCAACGATGACGATTTTTCCTGGTAATCGGGGCGGATAAGGCGATGGAAACAGCGAAACCCGTCATGCTGATTGTCCGTCCGTCGGGCAGGGCGAAGGACGATGTGGAAACCTGCCGTCGTGCCGGATGGCAGGCGGAAGTGTTGAGTCCGATTGAAATCGAAACCGACGAAGCAAGCCTGAAACGGCTGCCGGAAATGTATGCCCGTGCGGATGCCGTGTTTTGGGTCAGTCCGACCGCCGTTGAAACCGCCGCGCAGTACTTGGACTTTTCAGACGGCATAAAAGCCCAGATTTCCGTAGGGCAGGGCAGCCGCCGTGCCTTGGCGCGTTATGCGGGCGCGGGCGTGTTTGCACCTGAAGACGGCAACGACAGCGAGGCGGTTTTGCGCCTGCCTGTTTGGAACAGTCTGCCCGAAGGTGCGCGCGTATTGTTTGTGCGCGGACACGGCGGGCGGGATTTTCTGATGAATGCCTTGCAGGAGAAAGGTTTTCGGACGGAGGTGGCGGAAGTCTATTTCAGACGGCATAAACCTTTGAACTTTCAAAATTTCCAAGCCGAAAATATTGCCGCCGCCTATATCACGTCGACCGAGCTGGTGCACGCGTTGTTCGGACAGCTTCCGCCGCAATTTTCCCGATTCTTCAAATCCTTGCTATACTTTACCCATCATCCGCGCATTGCGGAGGCATTGAAGCGCGAAGGCGCGTGTTCGGTCGAAACCGTCCCTACGCTGGAAGCCGCGCTTTCCCATTCTTCCATTTCCGTTTCAGACGGCATGGTCTTTCCCGGAACCTCAAACCAATAAGGAGCAAAACGGTGAGCGAACCTGAAAACAAATCATCCGAACCCGTACGCGAAATACAGGCATCAAAAGAAATGCCGTCTGAAACCTCTTCCCCACGCAAAGAAAACGAAACAGAAGTACACATTCCTGCCGCTCCTTTTATCGTCAAACAGTCCGGCAGCAACGCTTTGGCGACCTGCGCCCTGGTATTGGCGGCCTTGGGTCTGGGTGCAAGTGGTTTTTTGTTTGTCCAAGGACAGAATGTCTTGAAAAACCAAGAGTTGGCATTCAACCAAAAAATCGACAAAGCCGCTTTGGGCGAGTCGGAAAATGCCGCCCTGCTCAAAGACAACCTCAACCGCCAAAGTGCCATACAGTCCGAACTCGACCGTTTGGACAGCGGTGTCAAAGCCAACGGCGAACAAATTCTGATGACGCAAAAAGCCTATCGCGAGCTGACCAAAGGGCGTGCCGATTGGCTGGTGGACGAAACCGAGACCATACTCAATCTGGCGGCGCAACAGCTGGTGCTGACCGGCAATATCCAAACGGCAGTCGGCGTGCTGGAACATATCGACAGCCGCCTGTCCCGTTTCAATCAGGCAGAGCTTCTGCCGATCAAGCAGGCGGTTAGCAGCGACTTGGCGGAACTGAAAAACCGTCCTTATGTCGATATTTCCGGCACGGCACTGCGCATCGACCGGTTGGAAACCGCCGTATCCGGACTGCCGTTGATTTTGGACGGCGTATTGAAACCGGGCGTACAGGCCCGCAACGAAGCCGTTTCCGCATCATGGTGGCAGAACGTATGGGAAAAATCCCTCGGCACATTGAAAGGGCTGGTCGAAATCCGCCGTTTGGAAAACAACGATGCCATGCTGATTTCTCCCGAACAGGCATATTTTGTGCGTGAAAACCTGCGCCTCCGCCTTTTGGATGCGCGGACTGCATTAATGCAGCGCAACAGCGAAGTCTATCAAAGCGATTTGAACAATGCCGAAACCGTCATCAGACAGTATTTTGATGCCAAATCCCCCGCAACGCAGTCGTGGCTGAAAGAATTGGCGGAATTGAAGGCGTTGGATGTGCGCATGACGGCGGATGACGGTTTGAAGGCTAGTTTAAATGCCGTCCGCGCCTATCGCGACGGTACGCGCATGACGACGGCGGAAAATCAAGAAGCGGAACAGGCGGCTTCCGAACCGGCAAACGAAAAAACAGCTTCCGAATCGGCTGCCGCATCGGATGTGAAGGCCATAGAAGCACCGTCCCTGCCTTCGGAACGCAAACCGGAACAGCCTGCAAAAAAACAGCCCGTACCGGAAAAGGCAGGGCGTTTGCCGTCCGCTAAAGGAGAACGCGCATGAAAACGGTAGTCTGGATTGTTGTCCTGTTTGCCGCTGCCGTCGGACTGGCGCTGGCTTCGGGCATTTACACCGGCGACGTGTATATCGTACTCGGACAGACCATGCTCAGAATCAACCTACACGCCTTTGTGTTAGGTTCGCTGATTGCCGTCGTGGTGTGGTATTTCCTGCTTAAATTCATCATCGGCGTACTCAATATTCCCGAAAAGATGCAGCGTTTCGGTTCGGCGCGTAAAGGCCGCAAGGCCGCGCTTGCCTTGAACAAGGCGGGTTTGGCGTATTTTGAAGGGCGTTTTGAAAAGGCGGAACTCGAAGCCTCGCGCGTGTTGGGCAACAAAGAGGCCGGAGACAACCGGACTTTGGCATTGATGCTGGGCGCGCACGCCGCCGGACAGATGGAAAACATCGAGCTGCGCGACCGTTATCTTGTGGAAATCGCCAAACTGCCGGAAAAACAGCAGCTTTCCCGCTACCTGCTGCTGGCGGAATCGGCGTTGAACCGGCGCGATTACGAAGCGGCGGAAGCCAATCTTCATGCGGCGACGAAGATGAATGCCAACCTTACGCGCCTCGTGCGTCTGCAACTTCGTTACGCCTTCGATCGGGGCGACGCGTTGCAGGTTCTGGCAAAAACCGAAAAACTTTCCAAGGCGGGCGCGTTGGGCAAATCGGAAATGGAACGGTATCAAAATTGGGCATACCGCCGCCAGCTGGCGGATGCTGCCGATGCCGCCGCTTTGAAAACCTGCCTGAAGCGGATTCCCGACAGCCTCAAAAACGGGGAATTGAGCGTATCGGTCGCGGAAAAGTACCAACGTTTGGGACTGTATGCCGATGCGGTCAAATGGGTCAAACAGCATTATCCGCACAACTGCCGCCCCGAGCTTTTGGAAGCCTTTGTCGAAAGCGTGCGCTTTTTGGGCGAGCGCGAACAGCAGAAAGCCATCGATTTTGCTGATTCTTGGCTGAAAGAACAGCCCGACAACGCGCTTCTGCTGATGTATCTCGGTCGGCTCGCCTACAGCCGCAAACTTTGGGGTAAGGCAAAAGGCTACCTTGAAGCGAGCATTGCATTAAAGCCGAGTATTTCTGCGCGTTTGGTTCTAGCAAAGGTTTTTGACGAAACCGGAGAACCGCAGAAGGCGGAGGCGCAGCGCAACTTGGTTTTGGCAAGCGTTGCCGAGGAAAACCGACCTTCCGCCGAAACCCATTGAAACCTTCAGACGGCATCGTTGAAATGCCGTCTGAAAACCATTTCACTTGACAAACAGACTGACAGAAAACCCGTATGACTCTTTTAAAAAACGATACCTTCCTCCGCGCCCTGCTTAAACAGCCCGTCGAATACACGCCGATTTGGATGATGCGCCAGGCGGGGCGTTATCTGCCCGAATACAAAGCCACACGCACGAAAGCGGGCAGCTTCCTCGATTTGTGCAAAAACACCGAATTGGCGACCGAAGTTACCATCCAACCTTTGGAACGCTTCGATTTGGACGCGGCAATTTTGTTCTCCGACATCCTGACTGTCCCTGACGCAATGGGCTTGGGACTGTACTTTGCCGAAGGCGAAGGCCCGAAATTCAAACGCGCCTTGCAACACGAAGCCGACATCGCCAAATTGCACGTCCCCGACATGGAAAAACTGCAATACGTTTTCGACGCGGTAACTTCCATCCGTAAAGCATTGGACGGCCGCGTACCGCTTATCGGCTTCTCCGGCAGCCCGTTCACACTTGCCTGCTACATGGTCGAAGGCGGCAGCAGCAAAGAATTCCGCACCATCAAAACCATGATGTACTCGCGCCCCGATTTGCTGCACAAAATCCTCGATACCAACGCCCAAGCCGTTACCGCCTACCTCAATGCCCAAATCGACGCGGGCGCGCAGGCGGTGCAGATTTTCGACACTTGGGGCGGCGTGTTGAGCGACGCGGCGTTTAAAGAATTCAGCCTCAAATACATCCGCCAAATTGTTGCCGGACTGAAACGCGAAAACCAAGGCAGGCGCGTTCCCGTCATCGTATTTGTCAAAGGCGGCGGGCTGTGGCTGGAAAGCATGGCAGAAATCGGCGCAGACGCATTGGGCTTGGACTGGACATGCAACATCGGCGAAGCACGCCGCCGCGTCGGCAAGCAAGTCGCCCTGCAAGGCAACTTCGACCCGTTCGCCCTCTTCGGTACGCCCGAATCCATCCGTACCGAAGCCGCACGTATCCTGGCCGACTACGGACACGGCAGCGGCCATGTCTTCAACCTCGGACACGGCATCAACCAACATGCCGACCCCGAACACGCCAAAATCTTAGTCGACACCGTACACGAGCTGTCGCGGCAGTATCACGGCGGGTAAGCTGGCAGGAAACTGCCCGATATGCCGTCTGAAGCCGAGAGATGGCCGGTTAGGGTAAAAATAAGGCAATGCGGCAATATCCGCCGTGTACGGATAGTACATGACGGCGGCGTTGCCGCATTGGCGTAATCCCAACCGTCCCTATTTTCAGACGGCATTTTTGTTTTCAGATGCAGGGAAAACCGATGGCAAAAACGCTTAAAACCCTTTACCAATGCACCGAATGCGGCGGCACTTCCCCGAAATGGCAAGGCAAATGCCCTCATTGCGGCGAGTGGAACACGCTTCAAGAAAGCCTTGCCGCGCCCGAACCGAAAAACGCCCGCTTCCAATCTTGGGCGGCGGACACTTCGACCGTCCAATCCCTCTCCGCCGTGACCGCCACCGAAGTGCCGCGCAATCCGACCGGCATGAGCGAACTCGACCGCGTATTGGGCGGCGGTTTGGTCGATGGTGCGGTCATCCTGCTCGGCGGCGACCCCGGCATCGGCAAATCCACGCTGCTGTTGCAAACCATCGCCAAAATGGCGCAAAGCCGCAAAGTGCTGTACGTTTCCGGCGAGGAATCCGCCCAACAGGTCGCCCTGCGCGCGCAACGTTTGGAACTGCCCACCGAAGGCGTAAACCTGCTTGCCGAAATCCGCATGGAGGCGATTCAGACGGCCTTGAAACAGCATCAGCCCGAAGTCGTCGTCATCGACTCCATCCAAACCATGTATTCCGACCAAATCACTTCCGCCCCCGGTTCCGTATCGCAGGTGCGCGAGTGTGCCGCCCAACTGACGCGCATGGCGAAACAGATGGGCACCGCTATGATACTGGTCGGACACGTTACCAAAGACGGCGCGATTGCCGGCCCGCGCGTGCTGGAACACATGGTCGATACCGTGCTGTATTTCGAGGGCGACCAGCATTCCAACTACCGCATGATACGCGCCATCAAAAACCGCTTCGGTGCGGCAAACGAACTAGGCGTATTCGCCATGACCGAAAACGGTTTGAAAGGCGTGTCCAACCCGTCCGCCATCTTCCTTGCCAGCTACCGCGACGACACGCCCGGCTCGTGCGTTTTGGTTACACAGGAAGGCAGCCGCCCGCTTTTGGTCGAAATTCAGGCGTTGGTCGATGACGCGCACGGCTTTACACCCAAACGCCTCACCGTCGGTCTCGAACAAAACCGCCTTGCGATGCTGCTCGCCGTCCTCAACCGCCACGGCGGCATCGCCTGTTTCGACCAGGATGTTTTTTTAAACGCCGTCGGCGGCGTGAAAATCGGCGAACCGGCGGCGGATTTGGCGGTCATCCTCGCCATGCTCTCCAGCTTCCGCAACCGCCCTATGCCCGAAAAAACCGTGGTTTTCGGCGAAATCGGCCTCAGCGGCGAAGTCCGTCCGGTCGCGCGCGGACAAGAGCGGCTCAAAGAAGCGGAAAAACTCGGCTTCAAACGCGCCATCGTCCCCAAAGCCAATATGCCGCGCAATGCCAAAGAGTTTCCAAACCTGAAAATTTACGGCGTTTCGAGTTTGCAGGAAGCCATCGATATTTGCCGCGACAGCAGGGAATAAACGGAAATGCCGTCTGAAATCAGGTTTCAGACGGCATTTGGTTTGTGGCGGATTGAAACAAGAAAGCATACCGGCGACAGATAAGATTTGCGGCAAAGTTGCCTGTGATGTGGCAAAAACGCACACGCCCGTCATCCCTGCGAAGGCGGGAATCCGGAATCGTCCGTTTCGGCAATGATTGGAAATCACGGCAACCCAACCGCTTGGATTCCCGACTTCGCGGGAATGAGGGGCGTGTGCATTTGATTTCCATCCGCCATATGTCGGCGACGGGCTTATTCGCCTACGGTTTTTTGTATCAGTTTTTCGGCGTTTGCCAAAGTGTTTGCCACTTCGTCGAAACCGATGCGGCTGCCGGCAATCAGGGCGCGCGTATCGGTATAGGCGGCGCGTACTTTGCCGTCCGTTTCGGTAACGAGGACGCGCAGGGGCAGTTGCAGTGCGAAGGCGGGGTCTTTGACCATCAGCGGCGTACCGGCTTTGGGCGTGCCGAACACGATGACTTTTGCCGGCTGCATGGTCAGGCCGTTTCGGCGGGCGGCTTCCTGATGGTCGATGACGGCAAAAATGTCCATCCCTTTGCTTTTTATGGCGGTTTCAAGGCGGCTGACGGTTTCGTCAAAACTGTATTTCGAGGTGAGGGTATGCGTGGTCATAGCGGTTTCGTTTTGGGTGGGCGGTTTGCCGGCAGGGTGTGCCGAAGCGGTTGAAATGCAGAGTGCGGATGCGGCAATCAGGGGGAGTATGTGTTTCATCGTATTTCCTTATCGGTTTGTTTGTCAGGCTTCGGACGGGGCGGCACGCGCCGCGCCCGATGCCGCGCCGCGTGCCGGAACGCCGTATGCCTTCTGAAAGCCTGTCCTTTCAGACGGCATTGCGTCATTTCATCCCTTTTTTGAGCAGGTCTTCATAACCGCCGTGATTGGCAACATTTGTATAACCTGCTTTTTTCAGCTCTTGAAGGGCGGCTTCGGCACGCCGTCCGCTGCGGCAGTAGAGGTTGAGCGGCGTGTCTTTGTCGGGCGCGGCTTCGTGTATGCGGCGGACGATTTGGTCGACGGGGATGTTGACCGCGTTGTGCAAATGCCCTTCGCTAAATTCCTGTTCGCTGCGGACATCGATCCAAACGGCTGAATGTTGCGCGGTTTGGGCGGCGGATACGGGTTTTTGCGGGGCTGCCTGCGCGGCAAAGGCGGCTGAGGCAATGAGCGCGGCGGTAATCAGGTGTTTGATATTCATAGGGTTCTCCTGCGGTTGTCGTCTTAAGGGACGGGAAGTTATTTTATCTGTTCCAAAGCGGCGGCATCTATGTCCCAACGCCAAACGCCGCCGCCTTTGCCATCCAATCCGCGCAAAAACAGGTAGCGGACGGAAACGGCGGCGGGCGGTTGTCCGCGCAGTTTGAAGTAGCGCGCGGCGGCAACAGCGTAAATCAGTGCCTGAAGGTAATAGTGGTGGTGTGCGACGGCTTCGTCCATCGCCTGCCGCGTGTAGGCGGATGCGTCCGCGCCGAGGTGGTTTGATTTGTAGTCGATGATGCAGATATTGCCGTCGGGGTCTTGGCAGACCATATCGATAAAGCCGTTTAAAAAGCCGTTGACGGTGTGGAAGTCGAGCGTTTCGGCAGCGGCACGGCAGACTTCGGGCAGCCGGATATCGTCGCGGGCAAACCAGTCGCGCAGCCGTTTGAGGCCGAAGTCTTCGGTGTGGAGGGTAAAGCCCATTTCGGGACAGCGGCACTCGGGCGGAATGTCGGACAGGCCGTATGCCCCCGTCAGCGGCGTTTTGCGGCAGGCTTCCGCCATTTCGGCAACGGCGGGCAGCCATATTTCTTCAAAACCGTATTTTTTCAGCTTGTCGGCAATGAGGGTTTCCTGTTCGGCGGCTGCTTGTCTGAATTTGAAATCTTCAAGAATTTCGTGCAGGCACAGCCCCGCCTGAGTGCCTTTCGGAAAGTCGTGTACCGATATGCCGTCTGAAGCCGTCGGCGTTTCAGACGGCATCGCCGATACCGAGATTTCGGCGGCATCCAAGGACGGGCAGGCATCTTCCTCGCCTCCGTCGGGCGTTTGGGTTTGGCGGCTTAAGGCGGTGAAGCTGGTGTGGCGGATGAAGCGGAAGCCGCGCTTGGGAAGATTGTTTGCGGCAAATTCGGCGGTTTGACCGGCATTGCCGAAATATACGGCAGGAGGCGGCGCATTTTCTGTGAAGGCGAAATTTGTGCCGGAAGGGGCGTTGTCCGCCACGCGCCGCCAGTTGCGTTTGAGCATCGCGATGCCGTCTTTTTCACACGCATAGGCACGGCGGACGGTTTCGCGGCTGTCTTGCGGCAAGCCTTCGATCAGGTAGGCGAGGGGGTTGTCGGCGGTATCGGAAGAATAGGCGGCGTAGATGTTGAGCTGTTCCTCGGCACGCGTCAGCGCGACATAAAGCAGGCGCAGGCGTTCCGCCATTTCTTCGTCGGCGTATTGCTTCTGTTCGTCTTCCGACAGTTGCGCCTTTGCCAAGAGTTCGGTTCGGTTTGCGCTTTGGTGGAGGATTTGCCAGTCGGACGGCCCGGTATCTTGCGCGTCCCACGCAAACGGACAGTACACCAGCGGATACTGCAAACCTTTCGAGGCGTGCATGGTAACGATTTTGACCAAATCTTCGTCGCTTTCCAAACGGATGGCGCGGTTGTCGCCGCCGTTGTTGCCGGCCAGGCTGATTTGATCGCGCAGCCATTTGTGCAGTGCGGCGGGGTTGCGGTTTTGCGCGTCTTCGGCGGCAAGCAGTTCGAGCAGTTGGAAATAATTGGTCAGGCTGCGCCCGTTGTTCCGGCTTAAAAGGCGCGTTTCGATGCCGTGTGTTTGGGAAAACTGCTGCATAGCGGCGAAAATGCCGTATTTATTCCAGTTGTCGAGCGCGGTTCGGGCAGATTCCGCCCAATGCAAAATCTCGCTTTCGTTTTGGTTGAAGTCGTGCAATTGCTGCGCGTCATAACCGAATATGCTGCTTGTCAGGACAAAGCGCAGCGTTCCGGCGCGGCGCGGTTCGAGCCAGAAGCCGATGAGTGCGGACAGGGCGGCGGCTTCGGGCGAGGCGAACACGGATTCGCGCGAAAGCAGGACGCTTTGCACCTGCCGTTTTTTCAGGGCGGCGGAAACCATCACCGCCTCGTTGTGCGTGCGTACCAGCACGGCAATATCGCCCGACTGCAACGGGCGGCCTTTGAAATTCAGACGGCATCCGGCGGCTTCGTTGAGCGCGCGGGCGATTTCGTCGGCGCAATAGTCGGCGGCACGGCGGCGCAAAACGTCTTTGTTGGCTTTTTCATTGTCGTTTTCGTGCAGCCAACGAACCTGTACGGCAGGACGTTTGGGCGACAACCTGCTTTCGGCACGCGCCGCACCGACTTCCGAATAGCCGATGTTTTCCAAAACGAACGGGCGTTCTTTGAGGCGGAACAGCGCGCCGATGCTGCCGATAAGCGCGGCGTGGCTGCGGTAGTTGGTGGCGAGCGTGTAGCGGTGCTGCGCGTCTCCGGCGGCTTGCAGGTAGGCGTAAATGTCCGCACCGCGAAAGCTGTAAATCGCCTGTTTGGGGTCGCCGACCAAAAACAGCGGGCGGTTTTGGGTGATGAAGATTTTTTGGAAGATTTCGTATTGCAGCGGGTCGGTGTCTTGGAACTCGTCGATCAGCGCGGTTTCCCAGTTTTCGGCAACGGCGCGGGCGAGGGTTTCGGCGTGCGGATTGTCGGTCAGCGCGGTATGGACATCGAGCAGCAGGTCGTCGAAACCGCGTTCGCGGCGCGATTTTTTCATCTCGGCAAGGCTGCGGTTGAGGTATCCGATTAAATCCAGTTGCAGCCGGATTATTGTTGCTTCTTCCGCTTCTTCGAGTGCGTCCAAATCGCGCCCGAAGTCTGCCAGTTTCTGCAATTCGGCAAATACTGCCGCATCGGGCGTTTTGCCTTTTTTCAGTCCGGCTTCGAGTTTGTCGGACGAAAGTTTCAAGAGCCGTTCGTGCAGCTTCGCCTCCAAAAAGGGCAAATCCGGCGACAGGGCTTTTTGTTCCAACGCGTCAAACAGTTCGGCAAAACTGTTTTTCCGATACGAATTGCCGTTTAAAAGGGGGTGGATGCGCCAAAACGTTTCTTTTAATTCAGCCAGATTTCCGCAAATGTTTTGCCAGCTTGCCAAAGCGGCATCCCGGGCTTGCGGCAAATCGGTTTGCGGACGGCGGAAATTCAGGTACGGGCGGGACAGGTAGGAGCGGATTTGGGCAAGGACGGTTTGCGGCACAGCCTTGCGTTTAAACGCCAATGCGGCAAGCACCGGGTCGCCGCTGACGCGTTCGCGCCAAAAATCTTGCGCCGGGACAAGCAGGCGGTCGCCGTCTTCTTCGGTCAGTTCGACATCGAACGGGGCTTGGCACAGGAAGGCGTAGTCGCGCAGGATACGTTGGCAGAAGCCGTGTATGGTGTAGATGGCGGCGTTGTCGAATTGCCCGATGGCGGCTTTGAGGCGGACAATCAGACGCGTCCGGCCCTCTTTTTGCAAAGCCTGTTTTAAGAGTGCGGGCAGGAAGGTGTCGCCTTCGTGGTGTTCGGCGCAGTAGGCGGCAATGCCGTCTGAAAGCGCGCCATCTCCAATTTCGGCAATTTCTTTGCTTTCCAAAACCTGCAACACATCGTCCAAACGCGCGCGCAGGCGTGTTTTCAACTCGGCGGTGGCGGCTTTGGTGAAGGTTACGACCAATACGCGCTCGACGCTTTTTTGTTCCAATACGATCAGGCGCGTAAACAGGGCGGCAATGCCGTAGGTTTTGCCGGTGCCGGCAGAGGCCTCAATCAGGTTGGTGCCGGAAATGGGGACGGTCAGCGGGTCGAATGCTCGGATGGGTGCGGACATAGTGCGCGCTCGGGAAACGGTTGGACGGTAAAACGGGAAATGCCGTCTGAAAAAGGGTTTCAGACGGCATCGTCCGGCTTAGAGGTTTTGCAGGCGTTCGACAGACGGCGCGTAGTAGTATCCGCCCGAGACGGCGGCGGAGAGATGCTGGAGCAGCAGGTCGGTTTTGCCGTCCGTATCGCCGAACATACTCAATAATTGCGCTTCGATATTGTGCAGCGTGCGGCAGTAGGCGGTAAACATCAAACCGTGTTCGCCGCTGATTTTGCCGAAGGGCAGGCTGCGGCGGACGATTTTCAGACCGATGCCGTTTTCTTTCAGGTTGACGCGGCCGAGGTGCGAATCGGGCAGGCGGACATCGCGGCTGAATTCGTCGTTGGTTTCCTTGCTGCGTCCGACGGCGGCTTCCTGTTTGGCGACGGGGACGGCATCCCATTTTTTCAAATCGTGCAGGTATTTTTGCAGCAGGACATAGCTGCCGCCTGCATCGGGTTTTCCTTCGGGGATGATGGCGACTTCGCGGATTTTTTCATCGCCCTGCGGGTTTTCCGTGCCGTCAACGAAACCGTCCAGCCCGCGATCCTGATACAGACGCAAACCGTGTTCTTCGGACGCGACGCATATGCTGTCGCCGAATGCGCCCAAAACGGATTGGGCAAGCGCGTAGGCTGCGCTTTGCCGGAAGGATTGGATGTGGATGTACATATCGTGCTGCGTGGATGGTGCAAGCCCATTGCCCATTTCGGGAAACGGTTTGATTTCCCGACCTTCTTCCGTATGTCCGAATGTTGCCCAGGCTTTGCTGCCGAAGGCGATGGTCAGACCCAAAATATCGTCCGGAAAACGGGTTTTCAAGGCGGATAGCGCGTCGAGCGAAGCGCGGCAGGCGGCTTTAATATCGTTGAGGCGGTTGGCGGCGAAGTCGGCTTCGATAAAGATGCCGGCTTGGGCGTGGTCGGGAATGATGGCGGATTGGGGCGTGTTCATGATGTTCCTTTTTGGTGTCATCTGTTTTGGGTGGATTATAGCACCGAATCGGCAGGCGGATTTTTGCCGGAACAACGTGCGTGAATCCGCTGTTTGCGTACCTGATGCCGCTTTTCGGTTTCGTGCCGCCCGCCGCCTTTATTTCCGCTTCCGGCGGCTTCGGCATATCTTTCCCATTCCGGTTTGGAATAGCCATATAAAAAAGTATTCTTTGTGTTTGCCGCAATTTCACTTAGAATGCCGCACTTGCACACTTTTTACAGGAGAGGATGATGTTGGAAAAATTCGTACTCGGCGGCATTGCCGCATTGGTTTTGGCGGCCTGCGGCGGTTCGGAAGGCGGCAGCGGGGCATCTTCCGCGCCTGCACAATCGGCAGTTTCCGGTTCTTTAATCGAACGCATCAACAATAAAGGTACGGTTACCGTCGGTACGGAAGGCACTTACGCACCGTTTACCTACCACGACAAAGACGGCAAACTGACCGGCTACGATGTTGAAGTAACTCGCGCCGTGGCGGAAAAACTGGGCGTAAAAGTCGAGTTTAAAGAAACGCAATGGGATTCGATGATGGCGGGTTTGAAGGCGGGGCGTTTCGACGTGGTGGCAAACCAAGTCGGCCTGACCAGCCCTGAGCGTCAAGCGACATTCGACAAATCCGAGCCTTACAGCTGGAGCGGTGCGGTTTTGGTTGCCCGTAAAGACAGCAACATCAAATCCATAGCCGACATCAAAGGCGTGAAAACCGCACAATCCCTGACCAGCAACTACGGCGAAAAAGCCAAAGCTGCAGGCGCAGATTTGGTGGCTGTTGATGGTTTGGCGCAATCGCTGACCCTGATTGAACAAAAACGTGCCGATGCAACCCTGAACGACGAATTGGCAGTATTGGATTACCTGAAGAAAAACCCGAATGCGGGCGTGAAAATCGTTTGGTCCGCGCCTGCCGATGAAAAAGTCGGTTCCGGCCTGATTGTCAACAAGGGCAATGACGAAGCCGTAGCGAAATTCAGCACGGCAATCAACGAGCTGAAAGCCGACGGCACGTTGAAAAAACTGGGCGAACAATTCTTCGGAAAAGACATCAGTGTTCAATAATTTCCTTGCTTCACTGCCGTTTATGACGGAAACACGCGCCGATATGATTGTCAGCGCGTTTTTGCCTATGGTCAAGGCCGGTTTTATAGTCTCGCTGCCGCTGGCGGTGGCGTCGTTCCTGATCGGGATGGTGATTGCCATCGCCGTGGCTTTGGTGCGGATTATGCCTTCGGGCGGTATCGTGCGGAAAATCCTGCTGAAGCTGGTGGAAACTTATATTTCCATCATCAGGGGAACGCCGCTGTTGGTGCAGCTTGTGATTGTGTTTTACGGGCTGCCGTCCGTCGGTATTTTCATTGATCCGATTCCCGCCGCCATCATCGGCTTCTCGCTCAATGTTGGCGCATATGCTTCCGAAACCATACGCGCGGCAATTTTGTCCGTACCTAAAGGCCAATGGGAAGCAGGTTTCTCCATCGGCATGACCTATATGCAGACTTTCCGCCGCATTGTCGCGCCACAGGCATTCCGCGTTGCCGTGCCGCCTTTGAGCAACGAGTTTATCGGCTTGTTCAAAAATACCTCGCTTGCCGCAGTGGTAACGGTAACGGAGCTTTTCCGTGTCGCCCAGGAGACAGCAAACCGTACTTATGACTTTTTGCCCGTTTATATCGAAGCCGCGTTGGTTTACTGGTGTTTCTGCAAAGTGCTATTCCTGATTCAGGCGCGTTTGGAAAAACGTTTCGACCGCTATGTCGCCAAATAAGGAGTTGTCATGATTAAAATCCGCAATATCCATAAGACCTTCGGCGAAAACACCATTTTGCGCGGCATCGATTTGGATGTGGGTAAAGGGCAGGTGGTCGTCATCCTCGGGCCTTCAGGCTCGGGCAAAACGACGTTTCTGCGCTGTTTAAACGCTTTGGAAATGCCTGAAGACGGACAAATCGAGTTTGACAATGAGCAGCCGTTAAGCATCGATTTTGCCAAAAAACCAAGCAAACACGATATTTTGGCACTGCGCCGCAAGTCCGGCATGGTGTTCCAACAATACAACCTCTTTCCGCACAAAACTGCGTTGGAAAACGTGATGGAAGGGCCGGTTGCCGTACAAGGCAAGCCTGCCGCCCAAGCGCGCGAAGAAGCTTTGAAATTGCTGGAAAAAGTTGGATTAGGCGACAAGGTTGACCTTTATCCCTATCAGCTTTCCGGCGGTCAGCAACAGCGCGTCGGTATTGCCCGCGCATTGGCGATTCAGCCCGAGCTGATGCTGTTTGACGAACCGACTTCCGCGCTGGATCCGGAATTGGTGCAAGACGTGTTGAACGCCATGAAGGAATTGGCTCGGGAAGGTTGGACGATGGTCGTCGTGACCCACGAAATCAAGTTCGCGCTGGAAGTTGCCACGACCGTCGTCGTCATGGACGGCGGCGTTATCGTAGAGCAGGGCAGCCCGAAAGAGTTGTTCGACCACCCCAAACACGAACGGACGCGGAGATTTTTAAGCCAAATCCAATCTGCCAAGATTTGATTAACCATTTGTGAAAAATGCCGTCTGAAACTTTCAGACGGCATTTTTTCTATTTTTACAGAGGCCAGATTAGATTCGGATTGCTTTCAATGACTGCTTTGAATTGGTTTTGAATACGCTCAATCGCTTCTTGCGTATCCGCTTCAAAACGCAACACCAGAATCGGCGTGGTATTGGAAGCACGCATCAGGCCGAAGCCGTCAGGGAATTCAACGCGCAAGCCGTCGATGGTGATGATTTCGGTCGCACCTTCAAACTTGGCATTGGCAGCCAGCTCTTCAATCACTTTGTGGCCGTTGCTGCCTTCCGGCAGGTCGATGTTAAGTTCCGGAGTGGAAATGCTTTGCGGCAGGCTGTTCAACACTTCGGACGGATTGTCGAAGGCAGACAGAATTTCCAAGAGGCGTGCACCGGCATACATGCCGTCGTCGAAGCCGAACCAGCGTTCTTTGAAGAAGACGTGTCCGCTCATTTCACCGGCAACCAGCGCGCCGGTTTTTTTCATGGCGGATTTGATAAAGCTGTGGCCGGTTTTTTCCATCACAGGTTCGCCGCCGTGTTCTTTAATCCAAGGGGCAAGCAGACGGGTGGATTTGACGTCGAAAATCACTTTGGCTTTAGGATTGCGGTTCAACACGTCTTGCGCGAAAAGCATTAATTGGCGGTCCGGATAGATGATGTTGCCGTCTTTGGTGACCACGCCCAAGCGGTCGGCATCGCCGTCAAACGCCAAGCCGATTTCGGCATCGCCGTTTTTCAGCGCGGCAATCAAATCTTGCAGGTTTTTGGGTTTGGATGGGTCGGGATGGTGGTTGGGGAAATTGCCGTCCACTTCGCAGAAAAGTTCGGTAACTTCATTGCCCAAACCTTTATAGAGTTTGCCTGCAAATGCGCCGCCGACACCGTTGCCTGCGTCGATGGCGATTTTCATGGGGCGTTTGAGTTTGATGTGGCCGACGATGTGGTTGTGGTATTCGTCGGAGATGTCTTTTTCGGTTACGTTGCCTTGTTTGTCGGCGGCAACAAAACCGTCTTTTTCAATGATGGACAAAAGTTCTTGGATGGCTTCGCCGGCAAGCGTGTCGCCGCCGAGCATCATTTTGAAACCGTTGTAATCAGGCGGATTGTGGCTGCCGGTAATCATCACGCCGCTGCCGCCGCATACGTTGATGGCTGCGAAGTAGAGCATAGGAGTGGCAACCATACCGACATTGAGGACATCGATGCCGCTGTCGGTCAGACCGCGTTGGATGTGTGTCATCAGTTCGGGGCCGCTCAAACGGCCGTCGCGTCCGAGTGCGATGCGGGTGATGTCTTTTTCGGCGGCTCTGGTGGCGATGGCTTTGCCGATAAGGTAGGCGGCTTCGTTGGTCAGGGTTTTGCCGACAATGCCTCGGATGTCGTAGGCTTTGAAGATGTCGCGGGCAATATTTGCCATAGGGGTTCCCTCGTTTCGGTTTCAGGAAAGACGGGCTATTTTAGCATAGCGCGATGCCGTCTGAAGGCTGTCGGGCGGTGTTGCCCGCCGTACCTTATCCGTGCCGTCTGAAACAAAAAAAGCAGCCTTTTATGCAGGCTGCTTCCGGATTATCGGTTTATACGGCTTCGGCTTTGATAATAATGACAGGTTCGGTCGGAACATCATCATGGTAGCCGTGGCGTTTGGTGGATACGCCTTCGATGGTATCGACAACGTCAAAACCGTCAACGACTTTGCCGAATACGGCATAACCCCAGTCTTGGACAACGGTTTTGCCGTACATTTCTTTGGAGCGGTGGTTGAGGAAGGCATTGTCGGCAGTGTTGATGAAGAATTGCGCACTGGCGGAATGGGGGTCGGAAGTGCGTGCCATGGCGATGGTGTATTTATCGTTGGGCAGGCCGTTGGACGCTTCGTTTTGAATCGGATCGCGCGTTTCTTTTTCGTTCATGTTTTCATCCATGCCGCCGCCTTGAATCATGAAGCCTTTGATGACGCGGTGGAAGATTACGCCGTCGTAGAAGCCGTCTTTGACGTATTGCTCGAAGTTTGCGGAAGTAACGGGGGCTTTGTCGAAATCGAGTTCGATTTTGATGTCGCCTTTGTTGGTGTGCAGGATAATCATATATTTCCTTTCGTTGAAAATCACAGGCAAAATTGGGAGACTTGCGGAAAATCCAATGCCGTCTGAACGGATTATGTCAGACGGCATCGTTTTAGGGAACCGGATTTACATCAGGAAGAAGTATGCCCACAGCGAAACCAGCGCGATACAGAGGATGTTCAGCAGTATGCCGACATTCATCATTTCGCGTTGCCTGATTAAGCCAGTGCCGAACACAATCGCGTTAGGCGGTGTGGCAACCGGCAGCATAAACGCGCAAGATGCGCCGACACCGATGACGAATACCAAGACTTGTTCGGGCAGCCCCATTTGCGCGGCGATACTGGCGAAAATGGGTACAAGCAAGGCGGCAGAAGCCGTGTTACTGGTAAACTCGGTCAGGAAGATGATAAAGGCGGCAACCACGAAAATCACCAGCAATGCAGGAGAATGGGAGAACGTGGAAGCAACTTGCTGACCCAGTGCTTCAGATGCGCCGGAAGATTGCAGCAGCGCACTCAGGCTGATACCGCCGCCGAAGAGCATCAATACGCCCCAGTCGGTGTTGCGGGCGACTTCCTTCCATTGCGCCACGCCGAAGACAACGACAGCAACGGCGGCAATCAGGGCGATAACGGTATCGGGGTTGGAAATACCGAATGCGGCTTTGATTTTGGCACTGAATACCCAAGAGACGGCGGCGGCAAGGAAAATCAACAGTGCGATGACGCGGTGCAGCGTCCACGGAATCGATTCGGCTTTAACTTCCACGCGCTCGTTCAAATTAGGTTTGAGGATGACGTACAGGGAGAACAGCATCAGCGGCAGAATCAGCAGCATCATGGGCAGACCGAGTTTCATCCAGCTGACGAAATCGAGATTCAGGGCTTTGGCGGCAATCATGTTCGGCGGCGAACCGACGACTGTTCCCAAGCCGCCGATACTGGCGCAATAGGCAATGCCGAGCAAAACGAAGACATAGGTTTTGCGTTCTTTTTCCTGGTCGAGGTGGCTCATCATACCCATTGCCAAAGGCAGCATCATCGCGGCGGTGGCGGTGTTGCTGATCCACATGGACAGAAAGGCGGTAACGAGGAACAACATCAAAACCGCCGCTTTCATATTGCCGCGCGACAGGCGCAGCAGGCTGACGGCGATTTTGCGGTCGAGACGCTGCATATGCAGGGCGGTGGCGAGTGCGAAACCGCCGAAGAAGATGTAAATCGTCGGGTCGGCGAAACCTGCCATTGCCTTTTTGATGTCCATGTCGGGGAAACCGAGTACGACGGCGAGAATCGGCACCATCAGTGCGGTTACGGTAATGTGGACGGCTTCGGTGAACCAAAGTGCGGCAACGAAAATCAGCAGCGCGATGCCTTTGTTGGCATCGGGGGTATAGGGCAGGATGTGGTAAATGCCGAAACAGGCGACGGCGGAAATAATGGTGGTCAGCAGGCCCTTAAAGTCGGTAATCGGCTTCTGCGCACTGAGCAGCTCGACGTTTTCGGGATGCTGGGTTTTGTCCTTTGCATGCAGGTTCATGAATGCTCCTTCCTTTAAGGCAACAAAATCGGTTTTTCTTTTGTGTCGTGCAATTCGAAACGGTTTGCGGAACCGCCGGTTCTGCAACTGGTTCGAGTATATTTGTAATCAGATGTAGTGTAAATATATTGTAAACGATTTGTCGGTTTTGTTTATGAGATGGGATTGATATGTAAGGAGAAAAACAGGATGCATCAGGGGGGATTCATCCTGTTTGGGAGAAATAAACCGATTCAGTCCAGGCGGCAGGCGGCGCGGGCGGCAAAGAGTGCGAGAACCGTACCCGCCATATCGGCAAGGACATCGCCCAAACTGCCGGTTCTCGTTGCGGTAAACCATGCCTGCGCGCATTCGCTGCCGACGGCAAAACAGAAGGCGAACGCAATCAGGCTGCGGTAGGGGATGGGGCGGCTTTCGGTTCTGAATGCTTTGGTCAGAAGCCAGATTTGTGCGAAAAACAGGGCGAGGTGTGCGGCTTTGTCGAAATGCGGAAACGGCGGCGGCGCGGTTTCGGCGGGTCTGAGCAGCGCATAGATGCCGCCGGCAAACCACAATGCGGAAAGCAGGGTAAAGCGGTTGCGCGGCAGCTTCATGCTGCCTCCTCGTCCAGCCACATTTGGCAGATTTCGGACAGGCGCAGGAATTTGCCGCCGCGTGCGGCAAGTATGTCGCGCCATTGTGCCACTTCTTCGGCGGACGGTGCGTCGTCGATGCTGCATTCGTACAGCAGGAAATCGAGGGTTTCTTCGATGACGGGGACGGATTCGGTTTGGATAAGCTGCTTGAGTTCTGTCATGACTGTTCGGATATGGAAATCGGGAAAATGCCGTCTGAAAGGGCTTCAGACGGCATCGGGTCATTTGCTGTGCAGGAAACGTGTTGCTTCTTCCCATTTGCCGGAAATGATGTCGGGCATAGCCTGCAGGGATTTGGCGATGGCATCGTCAATCTGTTGGCGGTGTTCCGCACTGGGTTTGTTCAGGACATAGCCGACGACGAGGTTGCGGTCGCCCGGGTGGTCGATACCGAGGCGCAGGCGGTAATAGTCGGCCGTGCCGAGCCGTGCCTGAATGTCTTTCAACCCATTGTGTCCGCCGTTTCCGCCGCCGAGTTTGAACTTAATCCTGCCGCAAGGAATGTCGAGTTCGTCGTGGACGACGAGGATTTCTTCGGGTTTGATTTTATAAAACTGCGCAAGGGCGGCAACTGCCTGTCCGGAACGGTTCATGAACGTGGTCGGCTTGAGCAGCCAGATATCGCCGTCGGGCAGGGCGGCGCGGGCAACTTCGCCGAAGAATTTTTTTTCTTCTTTAAACGAAGCCTTCCACTTCCAAGCCAGTTCGTCGAGGAACCAAAAGCCCGCATTGTGCCGGGTTTGCTCGTATTCTTTGCCGGGGTTGCCCAATCCGACAACCATTTTGATTGTGTTTGACATGATATTTTCCGTGTTTCTGCCGAATGCCGTCTGAAGGCTTCAGACGGCATGGTTATTCTTCCTGATTTTGAACGCGTTTGCGGCGCGCTTCTTTGGGGTCGATCAACAGCGGGCGGTACACTTCGATGCGGTCGCCGTCGCGCAGCGGCGTATCGTCTTTGACGGCTTTGCCGAAAATGCCCAAAGGCGCGGAATGCAGGTTTAAATCTTCAAATATGCCGTCCAAACCGCTTTGCAGTGCGGCGGCGCGGACGGTTGTTCCCTCGGCAAGCTGCATGGTTTTCAAAACCTGTCGGTCGGGCAGACCGTACACAATCTCAATTTCAAGCATAACGGCGGTCTGCCTCTTTGACGAACGCTTCGACTAATGTGGAGGAAAGGTGGCTGAAGACGGGGGAAATTAAGGCGGATAAGACGGCATTGGAAAAATCGTATTCAAGGTTGAATTCGATTTTGCACATATCGTCGCCCAAATCGATAAATTTCCACGTTCCGCGTAAGGTTTTGAACGGGCCTTCGAGCAGTTCCATACGGATTTCCCTGCCGGGGATGTTGCGGTTGTGCGTGGCAAACGATTGGCGAACGTGCATATAGTCCATAAACAGCCGCGCCTTCAGTTCGTTGCCGCTACGCCCGATGACCTCGGTTTTGCTATACCACGGTAGAAAGTTCGGGTAATCCTCAACCTTGTCGACCAGCTCGAACATTTTGTCCGCGCCGTGCAGCACCAAGATGTTTTTTTCAACTTTTTTCACAGGCATCACCAATGCGGGCTGTATTTGAAGGGCGGTATTATAGCGGTTTAATTTTAAACCGGTACAGCCTTGCCTCGTCTGATTTCAATTTAAACCGCCATATCGTAGATTCGCAAAAACCGATACGGCTTTGGCGTTTCAGACGGCATTGAGCGGAAAATGCCGTCTGAAACGGAATGGGAAAACGGCAGCTTGCGGGCTGCCGTTTGTTCGGGGAGTTAAGCCTTGTTTTCGGGCTGCTGCTCGGACTCTGTCGAAGCGGTATCTGCCGGAGCAGGTGCTCCGGTTTCTTCCCGAGCCGGAGCGTGCGGCGCGTTATCTTCCGTCGCGTCCGCATTCTCGCGCAGGTTGTGGCTGTAATCCTTGGGCGGGCTGGGTTGTTTGCCCGCCATAATTTCCAATACCTGATCGCGGTCGATGGTTTCCCATTCCATCAGGGCTTTGCACATGGTTTCCATCTTGTCGCGGTTTTCATCCAGGATTTTGTAGGCAACCTGATACTGCTCGTCCAAAATCCGGCGGATTTCCGCATCGATGTCCTGCTGGGTTTTCTCGGAAATGTTTTGAGAACGGGTTACGCTGCGTCCCAAGAAGACTTCGCCTTCGTTTTCCGCATAGACCATCACGCCCATTTTGTCGCTCATGCCGTAGCGCGTTACCATTTCGCGGGCCATTTGGGTGGCGCGTTCGAAATCGTTGGATGCGCCGGTGGAGATGCGTCCGACAAAGATGTCTTCGGCAATGCGTCCGCCGAACAGGATGGAGAGCTGGCTCAACAACTGATCTTTATACATACTGATGCGGTCGCGCTCCGGAAGCTGCCAAGTCAGACCCAGCGCACGTCCGCGCGGCATAATGGTTACTTTGTGGACGGGGTCGGTAAAGGGCAGGCTTTCGGCAACAATCGCGTGTCCGGACTCATGATACGCCGTCGCACGTTTTTCGTCTTCGTGCATCACCATACTGCGGCGTTCCGGACCCATATAGATTTTGTCTTTTGCGTCTTCAAAATCGCTCTGATCGACTTTGACTTTGTTGCGGCGGCCGGCAAACAGGGCGGCTTCGTTAACCAGGTTTGCCAAATCCGCACCGGAAAAACCGGGTGTGCCGCGTGCCAGGGACATCAAATCTACGGATTCGTCCAGAGGCACTTTTTGGGCATGGACTTTCAAAATTTGTTCGCGCCCCCGGATGTCCGGCAGGGGGACGACCACTTGGCGGTCGAAGCGGCCGGGCCGCTGCAATGCCGGATCGAGTACGTCGGGACGGTTGGTTGCCGCAATGACGATGACGGTTTGGTTGCTTTCGAAGCCGTCCATCTCTACAAGCAGTTGGTTCAGGGTTTGTTCGCGCTCGTCGTTGCCTCCGCCCAAACCTGCACCGCGTTGGCGGCCTACCGCGTCAATTTCGTCGATAAAGATGATGCAGGGCGCATTTTTCTTTGCCTGTTCGAACATGTCGCGGACGCGGCTCGCACCGACACCGACGAACATTTCGACAAAGTCAGAACCTGAAATGCTGAAGAACGGCACGCCGGCTTCACCTGCAATCGCTTTTGCCAGCAGGGTTTTACCCGTACCCGGGCTGCCTGCCAACAAGATGCCGCGGGGGACGCGACCGCCGAGGCTTTGATAGCGGTTCGGTGCTTTCAGGTAATCGACGATTTCCTGCACTTCTTCTTTGGCTTCGTCGCAGCCGGCGACATCGGCAAAGGTCACTTTGTTGGCATCTTTGTCCAGCAGGCGGGCGCGGCTTTTACCGAATGAGAATGCGCCGCCTTTGCCGCCGCCGCCCGTCTGCATACGCATAAAGTAGAACCATGCGCCAATCAGCAGAAGGACGGGCAGCAGGCTGTAAAACAGGGCAGCCAGCGCGCTCGGTTTTTCTTCCGGCGTTACTTTTACGCGGACGTTTTTGTCGAGCAGTGTTTTAATTAGGTTGTCGTCCAAAGGCGCGTTGGTAAAGAAGGTGCTTTTGTCGGTGCGCTCGCCCTTAATCAGGTAGCCGCTGACGACAGAACCTTCGATATTGACGCCGGATACTTCGCCGTTGTTGACCTGTTGGATGAACTGAGAATATTCGATTTGTCCGTTGTCTTCTTTTTTGCCGTCTAATGCGTTGAATGCCGCCATCAGACCGATACCTAAGGCGACCCAGACAAGGATTGATTTAAAGGTGTTCCCCACTTAGCAAGGCTCCATGATGTAAGGTAAAAAACGGAAATGATTGTAAAACACGCCGTCTGTATTGTCAGCGTTTATTTTTGCCCAATAAATAAATCTCACTGGAGCGATTGCGCGAGGCTTCGGGTTTGCGCGTCTGCACTGTGCCGAAAATTTCGCGCATGGCTGCCATGTATTCCTGATAGCCTGCTCCCTGAAAGACTTTGACCAGAAAGCTGCCTCCGGTTTTCAGGTGTTGCGAGGCGAAGTCCAAAGCCAGTTCGCACAGATAAAAGCTGCGTGCCTGGTCGGTTACGGCATTGCCCGACATATTGGGCGCCATATCGCAGATTACAAGGTCGAGCGGGCGGTTGTCCAACAAGGTTTCGAATTGTGCCAGTACGTCGTTCTCGCGGAAGTCGCCCTGAATGAAGGACACGCCCCCTATGGCTTCCATAGGCAGGATGTCCAAGGCGAAAACTGCTCCGGAAGTACCCGTCAGCTTGGCGGCAACCTGCGACCAGCTTCCCGGTGCGCTGCCCAAGTCGGCAAGTACCGTGCCGGGTTTGATCAGCTTGTCTTTTTCGTTGATTTCCAAAAGTTTGTATGCGGCACGGGCGCGGTAGCCGTCTTTTTGCGCCATATGGACGTAATGATCGTTGACGTGTTCGTGCAGCCACGCTTTTGAGGATTTGGAACGTACAGCCATAGTGGTTCGCGGGTCGGAATGAAACCGCGTATTGTACGTTAATTTTGCCGTTGCCGTGCCAAATCGCGTACAATGCCGCATTATTCTTTTTATTCAAGCAGTAGGAAAATGACGGATAGCAAATTGAACACCAAAGAAATTTTGGAACTGAAAGCGCGCGCGCACCATCTCCATCCTGTTGTGATGGTCGGTCAGCAGGGTTTGACGGACGCGGTCATCAAGGAAACCGATGCGGCACTGACGGCGCATGAGCTGATTAAAGTGCGCGTATTCGGCGACGACCGTGCCGAACGTATCGAAATCTGCAATGCCTTGTGTGAGGCGGTTGACGCGCAACCGGTTCAGCATATCGGGAAACTTTTGGTATTGTGGCGTAAGAATATTGAAGCCTGATTTTGGAAGGGGTTTGTTCTTTAACGGGCGGGACGCTGTCCTTCGGCGTGGCATTTCGGTGTGCCGAAACCCTTTCCGGTGAAAACGGATTTTGATTACCGCCCGATGCCGTCTGCAAGTTGCGGCGGCTTCTGTATGATTTGAATTGTTGACAGGATGATTGGAGGAATTATGCAGTTTCCTTACCGCAATGTTCCGGCTTCGCGTATGCGCCGTATGCGCAGGGACGATTTTTCACGCCGCCTGATGCGCGAGCATACGCTGACTGCCGATGATTTGATTTATCCGGTGTTCGTATTGGAGGGGGCGGCTCGTGAGGGGGATGTGCCTTCTATGCCGGGTGTGAAGCGTCAAAGTTTGGACAGGTTGCTGTTTACGGCGGAGGAAGCGTCAAATTTGGGAATACCCATGCTGGCACTGTTCCCTGTCGTTACGGCAAATAAGACAGAATGTGCGCAGGAGGCGTACAATCCCGAAGGACTCGTGCCGGCAGCCGTCCGCGCCCTGCGCGAGAGGTTTCCCGAACTGGGCATTATGACGGATGTCGCACTCGATCCTTATACGGTTCACGGTCAGGACGGGCTGACGGACGAAAACGGTTACGTGATGAACGATGAAACCGTAGAGGTTTTGGTCAAGCAGGCTTTGTGCCACGCTGAAGCGGGCGCGCAGGTCGTTGCTCCTTCCGATATGATGGATGGGCGTATCGGTGCCATCCGCGAGGCTTTGGAGGATGCCGAGCATATCCATACGAGGATTATGGCATATTCTGCCAAATATGCTTCTGCATTCTACGGCCCTTTCCGTGATGCGGTAGGTAGTTCGGGCAATTTAGGCAAGGCAGATAAAAAGACCTATCAGATGGATCCCGCAAACACCGATGAGGCGCTGCATGAAGTGGCGCTCGATATTCAGGAAGGTGCGGATATGGTGATGGTGAAGCCCGGTTTGCCGTATTTGGACGTTGTCCGTCGTGTGAAGGACGAGTTCGGCGTACCGACTTATGCCTATCAGGTTTCGGGAGAATACGCGATGTTGCAGGCAGCGATTGCCAACGGCTGGCTGGACGGCGGCAAAGTGGTTTTGGAAAGCTTGCTGGCATTTAAACGTGCGGGTGCGGATGGGATTTTGACCTATTACGCTATTGAGGCGGCAAAGATGCTGAAGCGTTGATTTTCGGCCGGGTTAATTGAAATGCCGTCTGAAACCATGGTTTCAGACGGCATTTTGCGTAGATTATACAGTCGTATCCAGTGCGGCGGAAATATCGTTCCAAATATCATCTACGTCTTCAATGCCGATGGAGAAGCGCAGGAGTCCGACCCTGATGCCCATTTCCATTTTCACATTATGCGGCACGCCGCTGTGGGACTGGGAATAGCAATGGTTGACCAAACTTTCCACGCCGCCGAGGCTGGAAGCCATTTTGACCAGTTTCATGTTTTTAATCACATTATTGGCCGCTTCACGTGTGTCGTTTTTGAGATAAACCGTAACCACGCCGCCGATGCCTTTAGGCATTTGTGCTTGGGCAAGTTCATAATGTTCGTGAGACGGCAGGCCGGGATAGAACACTTTTTCAATGGCAGGATGGACTTCCAAACGGCGTGCGATTTCGAGTGCGTTTTGGCAATGGGCGTTCATGCGCAGAGCCAGTGTTTTGATACCGCGCAACACCAGCCAGCAGTCCATCGGGCCTGCAATCGCACCGGTATGCACCATCATATCGTGCAAAGGCTGCGCCAGTTCTTTGGTTTTGGCAACGACGATGCCCATCAACACGTCGGAATGGCCGCACAAATATTTGGTAGCGGAATGGAATACAAAATCGCAACCCATATCCAACGGCTGTTGCAGATACGGCGTGGCAAAGGTGTTGTCGATGCCGACCAGCGCACCGGCTGCTTTGGCTTTCGCTGAAAGGGCTTTGATGTCTACCAAGCGCAAAAGCGGATTGGACGGCGTTTCCAGCCAAACCAGTTTGACATTGTGCGCTTTGAGCAGTTCGTCCAAATTATCCGGATTGCCCAAATCGGCAAAAACAACGTTCACCCCCCATTTTTGATAAACATCGACCAATAAATCATAAGCGCCGCCGTAAATATCGGCGACGGCGACAATGGTATCGCCCGGGCGCAGGAAAGTACGCCACACGGCATCAATCCCCGCCATACCGCTGGAAAACGCAAAGCCGGCCGCACCGTGTTCCAAATCGGCAACGGTATCTTCCAAGACCTGACGGGTCGGGTTGCTCAGGCGCGAATAGCGGTAAGGCACATTTTCGCCAATCTCGTGCAACGCAAACATACTGTTTTGATAAATTGGCGGCATCAGCGCGCGGTTGTGTTCGTCGCAATCGTAGCCGGAATGGATGGCGCGGGTCGGGAATTTCATCTGTTTCTGCCTTGTAAGATATGAATAAGTCGGGATTTTATCACTATCCCGAAAATAGAAACAATCAATGCAGCCGCCAAAAGCAAGTGATATAATCTCGCATTTGCGGGCAGGCGGCCGACAGCGTTTTTTCAGACGGCATCTTCCTGCCATACAATACACACATCTCAATAATTATCTGAATATTAAGGACAAACAACGCATGAACGCCATTGCAGACGTGCAATCCAGCAGAGATTTACGCAACCTGCCGATCAATCAGGTCGGCATTAAAGACCTGCGCTTCCCGATTACCCTGAAAACCGCCGAAGGAACGCAATCCACGGTTGCCCGCCTGACGATGACGGTTTACCTGCCCGCCGAGCAGAAGGGTACGCATATGTCGCGCTTTGTCGCATTGATGGAGCAGCAAACCGAAGCCTTGGATTTCGCACAATTGCACAGGCTGACTGCCGAAATGGTCGCGCTTTTGGATTCCCGCGCCGGCAAAATCAGCGTTTCTTTCCCGTTTTTCCGCAAGAAAACCGCGCCGGTATCCGGTATCCGGTCCTTACTGGATTATGATGTCTGTCTCACGGGCGAAATCAAAGACGGTGCATACGGCCACAGTATGAAGGTCATGATTCCCGTAACCTCGCTTTGCCCGTGTTCCAAAGAAATTTCCCAATACGGCGCGCACAACCAGCGTTCGCACGTTACCGTCAGCCTGACTGCCGATGCCGAAGTCGGTATCGAGGAAGTCATCGATTATGTGGAGGCGCAGGCAAGCTGCCAACTCTACGGCCTGCTCAAACGCCCCGATGAAAAATACGTTACCGAAAAGGCCTACGAAAATCCGAAATTCGTGGAAGATATGGTGCGTGATGTTGCTACTGCACTGATTGTCGACAAGCGTATCAAGAGCTTTGTTGTCGAGAGTGAGAATTTCGAATCTATCCACAACCATTCGGCTTATGCCTATATCGCGTATCCGTAGGCGCGTTTGCGATGCCCAAATGCCGTCTGAAAGGCATTGGGGAGGTATTCGCTAATCTGCCGCCGTATCGGTTTGAAATCAATTTGCAATACAAGTAATAAAAGGATGCACTATGACGGTATTAGACAGAGAGCAGGTTCTATCCGCATTTAAAAACCGCAAATCATGCCGGCATTACGATGCGGCACGCAAAATCAGTGCCGGGGATTTTCAGTTTATTTTAGAACTCGGGCGTTTGTCGCCCAGTTCGGTCGGTTCGGAGCCTTGGCAGTTTGTTGTGGTTCAAAACCCCGAAATCCGACAGGCAATCAAGCCGTTTTCTTGGGGTATGGCGGATGCTTTGGATACCGCCAGTCATTTGGTGGTGTTTTTGGCGAAGAAAAATGCCCGCTTCGACAGCCCGTTTATGTTGGAAAGCCTCAAACGGCGCGGCGTTACCGAACCGGATGCCGTGGCAAAATCTTTGGCGAGGTATCGGGCGTTTCAAGCCGACGACATCAAGATTTTGGACGATCCGCGCGCCTTGTTTGACTGGTGTTGCCGCCAGACCTATATCGCGTTAGCCAACATGATGACGGGTGCGGCGATGGCGGGTATCGATTCCTGCCCGGTGGAAGGTTTCAACTATGCCGAGATGGAACGCGTATTGTCCGGGCAGTTCGGTTTGTTCGATGCGGCAGAATGGGGCGTGTCCGTCGCCGCGACATTCGGCTACCGGGTTCAGGAAATCGCCACGAAAGCGCGCAGGCCCTTGGAAGAAACCGTTATTTGGGCATAAGGCAATGCCGTCTGAAAACGCAAGGATTTTCAGACGGCATTTTTTAATGCTTATTTAAAACGATTCGCCGGGAGCAAGATAACGCCATTTGCCGGGCGGCAGCCTGCCGAGTTTGACCTTGCCCATCCTGATGCGTTTCAGCTCGACGACGCGCAGTCCGACCAGTTCGCACATACGGCGGATTTGCCGCTTTTTACCCTGTTTCAATACGAAACGCAGTTGGTCTTCGTTTTGCCATTCTACTTTGGCGGGACGCAGTTTCTCGCCGTCCAAGCTCAACCCGTGGTTCAGCAGCGCAAGTCCTTTTTCGTCCAATTTGCCGCGCACGCGCACCAAATATTCTTTTTCACTGCCGCTGTTTTCGCCGATAAGCTGCTTGGCGATACGGCCGTCTTGCGTCAATACCAGCAATCCGACCGAGTCGATGTCCAGCCTGCCGGCGGGGGCAAGACCGATTTTGTGTTTCGGATCGAAACGGATGCGGCTGGTGTCACCTTCCCAGCGATTTCCAGAGGTAATCAGTTCGGCGGCGGATTTATAGCCTTTTTCCGCTTGTGCGCTGACATAGCCGACGGGTTTGTTCAGCAGGATGGTAATGCGTGCCGCCTGCTGTTCGTGGGCTTTCTTGTTCAGTTCGATACGGTCTGCCGGTGAAACTTTCTGACCGAGTACGGCGGTTTTGCCGTTGACCGTTACCCAGCCCTGTCCGATGTAGCCGTCGGCTTCGCGGCGCGAACAAAGCCCGAGTTGCGCCATACGTTTGGACAGGCGCACGGCATCTTCTGTATGGCCGGGGGGAGTTTTTGGATTCATAGGTGTTTTCCGGTAAGGGTCGGTTCAGACCAATTGTTCGCCCCAGTGCAGTTTTTGGCGCAGGGTTTTGAAATATTGGTAGTCGGTCGGGTGCAAAATGCGTAAGGGGTTGCGGTAGCGGCGGATGGTGATGCGGTCGAGGTTTTGCACGTCGATATGGGTTTGACCGTCGAAATGGACGCGCGCGTCGCCGCCTTGGGTAACGAGGATTTCTATTTCGGACGTGTCCGGAATGGCGATGGGGCGGTTGGTCATAGATTGCGGGCAGATGGGGACGAGCGTGAAGGCGTGCAAACCTGCCTGCATAATGGGGCCGCCGGCGGCAAGCGAATAGGCGGTCGAACCGGTCGGGGTGGAGACAATCAGCCCGTCCGAACGTTGTGTATAGACGAATTCCCGATTGACGAAGACTTCAAATTCGATCATCTGTCCGGCACCGCCCCGGGAGAGGACGGCATCGTTGAGGGCGATGGCGCGTTCGGCGGTTTTGCCTTCGCGGATGAGTGCGGCTTCAATCAGGATGCGCTCTTCGGCAAGGTATTTCCCTTCTAAAACGGGCAATAGCTTGTCCGTCATATATTCGCGGGGAATTTGGGTAAGAAAGCCCAAATGACCTTGGTTGATGCCGATAATCGGAACGGCGCGCGGGGCGATTTCGCGGGCGGCGGAGAGAAAAGTGCCGTCTCCGCCCAAAACGGCGACCAGGTCGCAGTATTGTCCCAGTTCGGTTTTGTTGACGATGTGGCAGCCGTCGGTGTCTTGGGTATAGATGCAGCCTTCCCTTATGCCGACTTCGTCGAGATAGACGGTAAAGCCGTGCTGCTTCAAAAAGGTAATCAGCGTGTGTGCGGTGTCTTGGATGTCGGGCGTGTTGGGGCGGGTTACGATGCCGATGTTGTGAAAAGGGCTGTTCATGTCGGATGCCGTCTGAAGGTTAGTCTATCCAAATGTCGCGTTCGAGCCGGTCGAGGCGTTCGTTGAGGCGTTCCACGCCGTCGCGCAGTCTGCTTATTTCGTCGAGGCAGCCGGCAAGGGCTTCGTTGCCGATGTTTGCGGACTCGGGTTCGCGGGAAAATCCGCCGATTTGTTCGGCGATGTTCCTGCCGATTTGTTTGATGCCGTGTCCGATGTCGGCGGCACGGCTGCCGATGTCTGCCTGCGTGCCGAAAATCCGTGCCAATTCGTCCGATGCGCGGGAACGCAGGCTGCCGAGCAGGGACAGTACCGCGATACCGAGGATGAGGTCGCCTTCGAGCCCGATGTCGCCCGCCCCGGGTTCGCCGCCTTGGAGGATTTTTTGTATCGCGCTGTTGCGGAAGATGATTTCGGTGTCTGCAAAGCCGTTTCCCGCCACGAGCAAACCGTCTTCTGTAATGCGTCCCGCCAGTTTCAGCCCGGCAATGTTCAGGGTCAGTGTTTTGTCGGCAAATGCGGCAAGCTCCGAGCGGCTGTCGGGGTTTTGCTGAATCAGGCGGTTGATGATGGGGAGGAGGGCGGACATATTTTCTGATTGGGGCGGAGAATGCCTGTTTGTTGCTGTTGCCTCTTATTTTACAGGCTTAAGCCGTTATCGCAAACGGTACGGATGATTTTGCCCACGCTGTCGTCGGGTGCGAAATCCGGCGCGGGCAGACCGAGTTTGGCGGCTTCTTCCGTATAAAATTCGCGGCGTGTCGGGTGGCGCGGTTCGATAATGTTTTTCAGCCGCCTGCCGCCGGGTTTGAATGCAGTCTGAAACAGGTTTTCGACGGCGATGTCGCGGTGGGCGATGTTGACGGGGCGGTTGCCGCCTTGGATGTTTTGCTTTTGCACGAGGCGGTTGACGGGATGGCGTTCGGCGCAATAAAGCCCGCCCAGCCGCAGGATGTCGATGTTCGGCACGCCGCTGTCGAGCAGGTATTGTTCGGCGGCGACGATTTGGCGGGCGGACTCGGTTTGCGGGTTGGGTAGGGTAGTTTCGTCGCATTCGCGCGCTGTATCGCCGTAAACGCTGGTGCTGCTCGTGAAAATCAGATGCTGCACGTTGCACGACCGGGCAAGTTCTGCCCATTGTTTGACGGTGTCGGCGTAATGTGTCAGCGAGGATGGCGGTAAGAGGCAGAACCAAATGGGTTTGTCGGCATGGTGCCGCCAAAAGCTTGTATCACGGGCAAGGTTCGCGCTTTGAAACACGTTGTCTTGATTGAGGTCGATGGTATCGAGGTGTATGGGTAGATTGATATCGTCCGAAGTCAGGCTGCGTTTGACGGCGGCAACGCGGCTGCCGTGTTGGTAAAGTTTCTGCGCCAAAGGACGGCCGAGGTAGCCTAAGCCTAAGATGGATGCGTCGGGGGAGGCGGAAGGAGGGTTATGTATCATGTTTATAGATGAATGCCGTCTGAAAATATGGTGGATTAACTTTAAACCAGTACGGCGTTGCTTCGCCTTAGCTCAAAGAGAACGATTCTCTAAGGTGCTGAAGCACCAAGTGAATCGGTTCCGTACTATCTGTACTGTCTACGGCTTCGTCGCCTTGTCCTGATTTAAAGTTAATCCACTATAAAAACGAAGTTACTCTATTAAGAAATTAGTCAATCAGTAGGCACGTCCCAATTTGGGTAGCACCATCCCAAAAAGGAAAAGTATTTCCCTCTTTCAACTCAACTGGAGCATCTGTAATTAGCAAATAACAAACTCCAATAGATAAGAATCCTTGCTCCTTGGGAGAAGTCTCAAAATCAACAACAAGAGTCCAAACCTCACCATTCACATACAGCTGAGTGTGTAGTCGAGTTGTATCTGGCAATTCTTTTGACTCTCTAATGAAATATTCTTTCAGCCATTCTATGAGAACTACTTTTTTCATTAGTGAGAATCTATTTTTACTCGTTGACTATTAACAGAAGTTACAATGGTGCTAGAGTTGTTGAGCTGATCTATATCTATTGCTAGAGCATCTCCAATTGCATCTAGGTTTTTGACCTTATATGCCCCAGATAAGATCTCATCATCTATCTCAAATCCGACTACATATATAGGCTCAGACGGCATGGAAATTATGACTGCGCACCGCCGATTTTCCGGTCGTATTCCTCGCGATGTTTCGGTAAGAGGTAGGGGCGCAGGAGGCTTAAGGTGCGGCGGATGCCGCGTGCTTTGGAGTCTTCGGTCAGCTTGGTACGCCCGCGCAGTGAGCTGTCGAAGTCGAACCAGTATTTCGTGACCATCCACATATTGACGGCGAGGTCGTTCATGGCGGTTTGGTCGGCTTGGATGATGTTCAGACCGTTGAGCTGGGTGAGCAGGTTGACCAAGAGCGGGGAGACTTTGGCTTGGGTGAAGGTGTTGTGTTCACCCAATAATTCGGCACTGCGGGCAAGCAGGGTGTTTACATCGCTAAAGAGGAAGCGGTATTCCCACATCACGTCGTAAATGCCCGCCATATAATTGATGGAGTCTTCCACATCAGACGGTAACACGGCTTCATTCAGGTATGCCAGCAGGGCTTCGCTGTAACGTTTGAAGAGCTGGACGATGATTTCGTCTTTGTTGCGGAAGTGGTAATAGAGATTGCCCGGACTGATGCCCAAATGCGCCGCGATATGGTTGGTGCTGATGTTGCGCTCGCCTTCCTCGTTGAAAAGCGCAAGGCTGGCGTCGATGATGCGGGTGTAAGTATTGGTTTTTGCAATGCGGGTCACGGGCATACTCCTTGGATTTATAGGCTGAACGAAGCAGGCAGCCAATTGGGTTCGGCGTGTAATTCTACCTGAAATCGAGTAAATACTGTATTGCAGACGTGTTGCGCCAGCTGCCAAACGTCGTCTGAAGAAGCATTGTTTTTGTTCACCAAAACCAAAGCCTGCCGGTCATGTACCGCCGCGCCGCCAATTTGGAAGCCTTTCAGACGGCATTGGTCGATCAGCCAGCCGGCGGCGAGTTTGACAGAACCGTCGGGCTGCGGATAGCGCGGCATATCGGGATGCTGCTGCAACAGGGTGGCGGCTTTTTCTGCGCTGACGACGGGGTTCTTAAAGAAACTGCCGACATTGCCCAAAACTTTCGGGTCGGGTAATTTGCTGTTGCGGATGGCGGATACCGCATCGGAAACGTCTTTTACCGTCGCCTCCCTACCTGCACTCAATTCGGCAACCTTCGCCGCCAAATCGCCGTAGCCCAAGTTCGGCACAAAATGCGTTTTTAATGCAAATACGACCGAAACAATCACATAACGCCCTTTACCTTCCTGCTTGAACAGGCTTTCGCGGTAGGAGAAGCGGCAGTCGGCATTGGAAAGGGTTACAAAGGTTTCCGTATCCAAATCGAAGCAGCGCACGCTGTGAATCACATCTTTCACCTCTACGCCGTATGCGCCGATGTTCTGCACGGGCGACGCGCCGACCGTACCCGGAATCAGGCTCAGGTTTTCCAGACCGCTCAAACCCAGCGCGACGGTGTGCAGGACAAAATCGTGCCAAATTTCGCCCGCCTGCGCTTCAATTAGAACCATGCCGTCTGAACGCACAATCTCGCGTATGCCCTTGTTTTCCATATGGACGACCAAGCCGTCGTAATCCTGCATCAAAAGGATATTGCTGCCGCCGCCAAGCCATAAAACGGTATCGCGGTCGAACTCGGGCAGTCGGACGATGTCGCGCAACTCGTCGGCATGTTCGAGCGCGATAAAGGCTTGGGCTTGGGCACGAAGACCGAAAGTGTTGTAGGGAGTGAGGTCGGTTTGGTATTGGATGGGTTGCATGATGATTTGTGATTTTGTGGATTCAGGTCGTCTGAAAACTTACTATTTAACAATTACGATAGGTAATGGGGTTTTGGGGGGCTTTATAGTTTTCTTGGGAAGAATAGGTCAGCTTGTCTATGATTTCTTGATAAATGTCGGACTCTTTTGGCAACGGCTTGCCTTCAAACATCCAACGGCCTTGAATAATATCGTCGGCAGAAATCCATCTTTCGATTTCATATACTGCCAATGTCCAGCCGCGATAGACTGCAACTGCATATTTTGCTTTTTCACGTCAGCTTCCGATTTTCCAATATTTCCGTGTGCGTTCGTAAATTTCCTTATCCCTATTGGCTTCAGGAATATTCCCGGATCTAATGTCTTTCTTCAGTTTCTCGTATTCGTTATTAATCGTAATTAAAACAATAGGTTTATCAGTTTTTAATTCTTGCTCATCATATTTTCGTTTTAATTCGGGCAAACTCATTAATCCTACTTCTGAAGAATGCGTGCCGCCTTGAATATTAGTCAGCGGCTGCTGGCTCGGCTTGACTAGGGAGAGTAGGTCTATTGCCATCGCTTCATATTCAAAAGCCTGTTTGTCTGTTTGAATGTTGTGTCGCAGAATGTAATACACAGGTTGGTTTCCGCTTTTATGTATTTCCCTAATCAAAGCAATTTTATCACTTGGCGTTTCTGTTTCTTGTAATGAACCTAGGGCATGATGGAAAACGCGATTGCCCACGCCTTTACCTACATAGAAAATATTGCCGTCTCTAGGGGCAATCAAGCAATAAATATAGTAAGCAAGTTTTTCTATAATGGAAGTTGAAAACATTTTTTTCCTTAAAAGTGAATAAGTCATAAATAAAACATCAATGGAGGCCGTCTGAAAGAAATTTCAGACGGCCTTATGCGATCTGACCATCTCCCTGCTGCACAATTCCAAGCACCACACCAAGGCGACGGCTGCGATGGTGAGCGAGGCAATCAATGCCGTCCAGAAGCCGTAAATACCCATATCGAAACGGTAGGCGAGTAGGTAGCCCGGCAGTAGGCCGCAGCCCCAGAAGGCGGCGGCGTGGATGAACATCGGAACTTTTGTGACTTTATAGCCGCGCAAGGCGTAGGACGCGATGCATTGGGTAAAGTCTGCCGGTTGGAACAAGCCAGCAAACAGTAAGACGGTGGCGGCGATGCTTAAAACCGCCGGATCATTGTTGTACATACTTACCAGTGGCGAACGGAATAATACCAAAGAAAGCACGGTAATCACGGCGAGCATCCAACCCAACACCAGCGATACGCCCGAAATATAACGCGCCCGCGAAAATTCGCGCCGTCCTAATGAAAAACCGATGCGCACCGTCCCTGCCGAGCCGACGCTTTGCGGAATCATATAGAGAATCCCCGACAAACTGATGCCGACCTGCTGCGCCGCCACATAATCTTCGCCGAAGGGCGCGATCAAGAACACGATAAACGAAAACGCGCTGGCTTCCAAAAAATAAGACAGCCCGATGGGCGCGCCAATTTTCCAAATCTGTTTGAACACCGCCAAATCCGGTTTGCCGAATTTCGCCGTCAGTCCGAACGGGCGGAAGAATTTTTCCTTGGCGATATAAATCCACAATGCCAGCGCGCTGAACCAAAACACCGCCATCGTCGCCAGTCCGCAGCCTGCGCCGCCCAAAGCGGGCATACCGAATTTGCCGTAAACGAAAATATAGTTCAGCGGCACGTTCAACACAAACGCCGCGAAGCTGACCAACATAATCAGGCGCGGGCGGTTCAGGCTGGAAGCGTAGGCATGCAGGGCGCGGTGTACCATTGCCGCCGGCATCGCCAAGCTGGTGAACAACATGTATTGCGCCATCGTGCCTTCCACATAATCGCTCAAGGTCAACCAGTTGCGGAACGGCGTAATCGTCGCCCACATCAAGACCATGCCGAACACGCCCAAAAACAGCCCGAACCAAATCCCCTGCCGCCCCGTTTCGCCCACTTCACCGGTTTTACCCGCGCCGTAAAGCTGGGCAATCATCGGGTTCAGTGCCGCCATAATGCCCATAAAGGTAATATAAACCGTGGCAAACGCGCTGCTGCCCAAAGCCACCGCCGCCAAATCTTCCTTACCCGCACCGCCCGCCATCACGGTATCGACAAAACCGATGCCCACCTGCGCAACCTGTGCCAACAACATGGGCAGGGCAAGGGCGGTCAGCAGGCGGATTTCTTTCAGGAAGACGGGAAAGGAAAAGCGGTCGAGGTCGAGCAGCATAAGTGTTCAATCAACAAAAATGCCGTCTGAAACAAAAAAACGGCAGCAGGGAGTGATGAGAAATAGTGGTGCACATTATATAGTAAAAAAATGCCGTGCCGTCAGAAGGCGGATACAGGGTATAAAAGTATATTCAGATTGTGTGTATTTTATGGTAAAGTTTGGTTTTAACAACTTGACGGCATTGAGCCGTCGGACAGGGGCTGTTCGGATTCTGAATCAGAAGGAAGCATCGCCGTTTTGACAGCGGCGTGATGCGTTGCGGTAAAGATGCCGTCTGATTGCGGATCGGGCAGCCTTTTGTGTTTGCAAAATAAAATAGAAGGCAGATTCTCATGCAGACATGGCAGCTTCCGGAACATATCGCCGACGTACTGCCCACGAACGCGCGGCAGCTTGAAAGCGCGAGGGAGCGGTTGTTGGCACTGTTCCGCGTACACGGTTACGAGTTGGTCCAACCCCCGTTGATGGAATACAGCCACTCCCTGCTGACGCATATTGACGCGGGCTTGTCGTTGAAAACCATTTTAGTGGTCGATCAGTTGAGCGGTAGGCAGTTGGGCATCCGTGCCGATATTACGCCGCAAGTGGCGCGTATCGATGCCCATCTTTTGTCCGCCAACCAAGGGATTAACCGGTTGTGTTACGCAGGCTCCGTGTTGCACGCGCAGCCCGACGGTCTGCTGAATATGCGCGAACCCTTGCAGGCAGGGGCAGAAATGTACGGTTTCGCCGACATCCGGGCGGATATCGAACTGATTGACCTGATGCTCAAAAGTATGAAGATTGCCGATATGGGCGAAGTTTTGCTGTCGCTGGGGCATATCGGCGTATTCCGCGCCCTATCCGATGCGGCGCATCTCAATGCCGAGCAATCGGCAGAACTTTTGTCGCTGATGCAGGATAAAGATACCGGGGCGGTCGAAGCGCAGGTCAAGGCTTGGAAGCTGGACGGTATGTGGGCAAAAGCATTCTCGCTGCTGCCGCGCCTGTACGGCGGGCGGGAAGTGTTGTCCGACGCGCGCGGACGGTTGCCGGATTTGTCGGCGGTCGGCGGCGCGTTGGACGAATTGCAGGCGGTGTGCGACGCATTTCCCGATAATGAAATCCATATCGACTTGTCCGAGCTGCGTGTCGACAATTACCACACGGGCTTGCTGTATGCCGCCTATGCCGCCGATTTCCACGACGCGGTCGCGCGCGGCGGGCGTTATGACGGATTGGGCGGATATTTCGGCAGGGCGCGCCCGGCAACGGGATTCAGTTTCGACTTGCGCAGCTTTATCGGGCGTTTGCCCGCCATCGAACGGCAGCCCGCCGTGTTGGTCGATGCGGAAGATGCCGAAGCGGCGCGCGAAGCAGTCGAAGCCTTGCGTGAACAAGGGCAGTGTGTCGTGATTGACTACGGTATCGGACACAATGTTTCGGAAGAGCTTGCAGGCCGTCTGAAAAAGACGGACGGCGTTTGGCAGGTCGTGAAACGCTAAATACCCGTTCATAGCGGATGAAAGGCAAACCGTGACGGGTCGCAAAGCCGCACCGGTTTGGGGATTTTCCGCAATAATTTTTAATATCGATAGGTTATATGGCTATGGCTAAAAATGTTGTAGTAATCGGCGCCCAATGGGGCGATGAAGGCAAAGGTAAAATCGTTGACTGGCTGGCGGAAGAAACCAGCGGCGTCGTGCGTTTCCAAGGCGGCCACAATGCGGGTCATACTTTGGTCGTCGGCGGCAAAAAAACCATTTTGCGCCTGATTCCGAGCGGCATTCTGCATGAAAGTCTGGACTGCTTCATCGGTTCCGGCGTTGTCGTTTCCCCCGAAGCATTGTTAGGCGAAATCGACGAGTTGAACGCGGCAGGCGTGAAAAACGTCGAAGGCCGTCTGAAAATCGCGCCGACCTGTCCGCTGATCCTGCCTTACCACATCGCGCTTGACCAAGCCCGCGAAGCGTCCCGCGGCAAAGGCAAAATCGGCACGACCGGCCGCGGCATCGGCCCTGCCTACGAAGACAAAGTGGCACGCCGCGCCATCCGCGCCGTCGATTTGCTGCATCCTGAAAAACTGCGTGAAAAACTGGATGTCATCCTCGCTTATTACAACGTTCAATTGCAACATCTGCACAATGCCGAGCCGGTGAAAGCGGAAGACGTGATGGCGGTTATCGAAAAAGTCGCGCCGCGCATTACTCCGATGATTACCGACGTATCCCGCGTGTTGAACGAGAAAAACAAAAACGGCGAAAAACTGCTGTTTGAGGGTGCGCAAGGCACGCTGTTGGACATCGACTACGGCACTTACCCCTTCGTTACCTCTTCCAATTGCCTGGCGGGAGCCGCTTCCGCAGGCGCAGGCGTAGGCCCTCAAATGCTGGATTATGTTTTGGGCATCGTCAAAGCTTATACCACACGCGTCGGTTCAGGCCCATTCCCGACCGAATTGTTCGACGAAGTCGGCGCAGGTTTGGCAGAACGCGGACACGAATTCGGTTCCGTAACCGGTCGCGCACGTCGCTGTGGATGGTTTGATGCCGCCGCGTTGAAACGCTCCATCCAAGTCAACGGTATTTCCGGCATGTGCATCACCAAGCTGGACGTGATGGACGGTATTGAGAACATCAATATCTGTGTCGGCTACGAATTGCCCGACGGCAGTAAAACCGACATCCTGCCTTGCGGTTCCGATGCGGTAGAAGCCTGCAAGCCGATTTACGAAACCATGCCCGGCTGGAGCGAATCGACTTTTGGTGTGAAAGAGTACGATAAGCTGCCTGAAAACGCTAAAGCTTATCTGAAACGTATCGAAGAAGTGTGCGGTACGCCGGTAGCCATTGTCTCCACCGGCCCCGACCGTGAAGAAACTATTGTGCTGCATCATCCGTTCGCATAAGGTTTTGTAATAAAAATGCCGTCTGAAGCCCTAATTGGTTTCAGACGGCATTTTTGCTGCCGTTTTATCTGATATTTTCTGTTTGGACACGGTTTATCGGGATATATCAATGCGGCGTATCCGGTACGGAAATTGATACGGTTGGTGCCGGTATGGAAGCCTGATGTTTTCAGACGGCCTATACAAAAAAACCGTACTGCTTGTGCGTACGGTTTTTTTTGTCGTTTCAAATCGGCTCAGAGCGATTTGAGGCGGGCAATGCGGTTGTCCAGCGAAGGGTGGGTGCTGAGCAGGGAGTCGCGCGTATCTCCGGCGATGCCCATTGCGTTCATTTCTTCGGGCAAATCGACCGGATTGCCTTTAAGCCTTTGCAGGGCGGAAATCATTTTCGGCGCGCCGACCAGTTTTGCCGCACCCGCATCGGCGCGGTATTCGCGCTGGCGGCTGAACCACATGACAATCAGGCTGGCAAGGAAGCCGAACAGGATTTGAAATACGGTGCTGACCAGGAAATAAGTTCCCTGAGACTGGCTGCCGTCGTTGTTTCGGGCAATCAGGTTGGCAATAATGCGCGACAGGAACACGACAAAGGTATTGACCACGCCTTGAATCAGCGTCAGCGTAACCATGTCGCCGTTGCCGACGTGCGCCATTTCGTGCGCCAAAACCGCTTCCACCTCATCGCGTGTCATGTGGTCGAGCAAACCGGTGCTGACGGCGATCAGGGAGCTGTTTCTCGATGCGCCCGTGGCAAAGGCATTGGGTTCGGGGGAGTGGTAGATGGCGACTTCGGGCGTTTTCAGGTTCCATTGCCGCGCTTGGGCTTCGATAGTGTTCAAAAGCCAGGCCTCTTCTTCGGTGCGCGGTGTGTCGATAACTTCCGCGCCGACCGATTGTTTGGCGATGAATTTGGACATCAGCAGTGAAATAATCGAACCAGTGAAGCCGACGACGGCGGAATACGCCAACAGGCTGCCCGCACCGCCCCGGCTGTTAATGCCCAGAACCGCCAAAACAATGTTGATTACGACCAAAACAGCGATATTGGTAGCCAAAAACAGAAAAATGCGTTTCACGGATGTTCCTTTTTGGTAGGGTGTGATGTTTTGAAATTTTGGGGATTGTCCCAAAAAGTTGCCGGCTTGTGAATATCAGACTCGGCAAAGGTATGCAAAACATTTGTTTGCAAATGGCAGTTTGTGCAGTTGGTTTTTGAACTATTGTGCCAAGCCGTGTAGAATCGTAAACCATCTGTTTGATTCCAATAAACACATTTAAAAGGATCACTTCATGAAAGCATTACTTTTAGGCGCACCGGGCGCGGGCAAAGGCACTCAGGCACAATTCATCACCGCCGCGTTCGGCATTCCGCAAATCTCTACCGGCGATATGCTCCGCGCCGCGATTAAGGCGGGCACGCCCTTGGGTTTGGAAGCGAAAAAAATCATCGATGAAGGCGGCTTGGTGCGCGACGACATCATTATTGGCATGGTTAAAGAGCGCATTGCCCAAGACGACTGCAAAAACGGTTTCCTGTTCGACGGCTTCCCACGCACGCTGGCACAGGCCGAAGCGATGGTTGAAGCCGGTGTGGATTTGGATGCCGTGGTTGAAATCGATGTACCTGACAGCGTGATTGTCGACCGCATGAGCGGCCGCCGCGTGCATTTGGCTTCCGGTCGTACTTACCACGTTACCTACAATCCGCCTAAAGTCGAAGGCAAAGACGACGTAACCGGCGAAGATTTGATTCAGCGCGACGACGATAAGGAAGAAACTGTGAAAAAACGCCTTGCCGTTTACCACGAGCAAACCGAAGTTTTGGTTGATTTTTACAGCAAGCTGGAAGGCGAACACGCGCCGAAATACATCAAAGTTGACGGTACCCAAGCAGTAGAAGCCGTGAAAGCCGAAGTATTGAAAGGCTTGGGCAAATAAGTTTTGCCGGGTCGGAAATGCCGTCTGAAAAAATATTTTCAGACGGCATTTTGTGTATGAAAGCTGTTAAAATCGAAGTTGTAACCGTTTATCCGCAGGTATTTTATGAATCCCTTAATCACCGACTTCCAAACTCCGCAACAACGCACCCCCGTTATCGTCGCCCTTGATTTTGCCAACGAAAAAGACACACTCGGATTTGTCCGCAACCTTGACCCGACACTGTGTCAAATCAAAATCGGCAAAGAGCTGTTTACCGCAACCGGCCGCAGTTTGGCAGAAAGCTTAATCAATCAAGGTTTCAAACTTTTCCTCGATTTGAAATACCACGATATTCCCCACACCGTTGCGCAGGCATGCAAAGTGGCCGCTGATATGGGCGTTTGGATGGTCGATATGCACGCATCGGGCGGCCGCCGCATGATGGAAGCCGCCGTAGAAGCCGTTGCCGGATATCACACCAAGCCGCTTTTGATTGGTGTAACCGTGTTGACCAGCATGGAACAAAGCGACTTGGCCGAAATCGGTTTGAACATCGCCCCTGAAGAACAAGTCATCCGCTTGGCGAAACTGGCGCAAAGTTCGGGCTTGGACGGCGTGGTATGTTCCGCCCAAGAAGCCGCGCCGCTGCGCCGCGAATTGGGACAGGATTTTGTCTTGGTAACGCCCGGCATCCGCTTGGACGTTGCCTGCAATAATGATGACCAACGCCGCATTATGACACCGGCCGAAGCCTTGGCGGCAGGTTCGACCTATCTCGTGATGGGCCGCCCCGTTACCCAAGCCGCCGATCCGGTCGCCGTATTGCGCGAAGTGAATCGCGTGGTGAATGCTTAAACATCAACAATTTTGATGCTGTTCAAAGAAACTGCCTCACTTTGATACGGTAGATAAATAACCAGAAAATTTCAGCTTAGAAAGGAATTTATCCGATGTCTCAATGTGGTTCAGATGTGAGCAATATTTTTGATTATGATGCATTTCCAGAAGATGATTTGCTTGTAAAGGATACCCCTGTTGGGTGGTATGCGATTGTGTCGCATAAAATTGTCGAAGAGGGGCTTCCTATTAAATTTATGTACCGGGAACATCAAGGGGATTTACCATTTGATAGCGGATGGCGGGTATTTTCCGGAACAGAAGATAATGAATACACGAATAATCCTGATAACTTCTCCTTTCATAGTTTGACGCGGCTCACTCATTATCAAGTAGATGTTGGAGAACTATTTTGGGCGGATATAGGTAGCGTTTTTGAGAAAAAAGAAGGAGAGGATTGTTTTTCTCCTGTTGCCGATTGGTCTCCTTTCGATTTTGAAGAATAATAAAAAGTCGGATTTTATTATTAATCAGTAAATTTGCCAGATAATTACTGAGAATACAGTGAAGTTTTCACACACAAAAAACAACTTATTTTGGAGTGCATAAAATGCCCACCAAATTCCAACAAGAAACCCTCAAATCCCGTTTCGCGCAAGCCAAAGTCCTGGTTGTCGGCGACGTGATGCTTGACCGCTATTGGTTTGGCGACGTGTCCCGTATTTCGCCCGAAGCCCCTGTTCCCGTAGCGAAAATCGGACGAATCGACCAACGCGCGGGCGGCGCGGCGAACGTTGCGCGCAATATTGCTTCGTTGGGCGGCAGGGCAGGGCTGTTGTCCGTAACCGGCGACGACGAAGCCGCCGACGCGCTTGACGCGTTGATGGTGCAGGACGGCGTCGCCTCATATCTGATGCGCGACAAACAAATCGCCACCACCGTCAAACTGCGCGTCGTCGCCCGCAACCAGCAGCTTATCCGCCTTGATTTTGAAGAACATCCCAACCGAGAAGTATTGGAACAAATCAAGCGGAAATACCGTGAAATCTTGCCCGAATACGACGCAATTATTTTTTCAGACTATGGCAAAGGTGGCCTGTCGCACATCTCCGATATGATTGATTGGGCGAAACACGAAGGCAAAACCGTATTAATCGACCCCAAAGGCGACGATTACGAAAAATACGCCGGCGCAACCCTGATTACGCCCAACCGCGCCGAATTGAAAGAAGTGGTCGGCAGTTGGAAAAACGAAAATGATTTGACCGAAAAAGCACAAAACCTGCGCCGCCACCTCGACCTGACCGCCGTTTTACTGACCCGGAGCGAAGAAGGCATGACCTTGTTCAGCGAAGGCGAACCCATTTACCAGCCCACCCGCGCCCAAGAAGTTTACGACGTGTCCGGCGCAGGCGACACCGTTATTGCCGGAATGGGCTTGGGGCTGGCTGCTGGTTATACCATGCCTGAAGCCATGCACCTTGCCAATACTGCGGCCGGGGTTGTCGTGGCGAAACTTGGTACGGCGGTTTGCTCGTTTGCAGAGTTGGTTGAAGCACTGGACGGGCAATAAATCTTTTCAGACGGCATGACCATTCAATGCCGTCTGAAACCCTCAAAACAAAGGAAACCCAATATGACCATCATCGTAACAGGCGCGGCCGGCTTTATCGGCAGCAACATCGTCAAAGCCCTCAACCAACGCGGCATCACCGACATTGTCGCCGTCGATAATCTGACAAAAGGCGAAAAATTCAAAAACCTTGCCGAGTGCGAAATCGCCCATTATCTCGACAAACACGAATTTATCCGCCAAGTGAGGGAACACATTTTACCTTATCAAAATATCAAAGCCGTTTTCCATCAAGGCGCGTGTTCCGACACCATGAACCACGACGGTTTGTATATGATGGAAAACAACTACCAGTACACGCTGGATTTGCTGGACTGGTGTCAGGACGAACGCATTCCCTTCCTTTATGCCTCCAGTGCGGCGGTTTACGGCAAAGGCGAAATCTTCCGCGAAGAGCGCGAACTGGAAAAACCGCTCAACGTGTACGGCTATTCCAAATTCCTGTTTGACCAAGTATTGCGCCGCCGCATGAAAGAAGGTCTCACCGCTCAAGTCGTCGGCTTCCGCTACTTCAACGTTTACGGACAACACGAACAACACAAAGGCCGCATGGCATCCGTCGCCTTCCACCATTTCCACCAATACCGCGAACACGGTTACGTCAACCTGTTCGGCAGCAACGACGGTTACGGCGATGGCGAACAAACCCGCGACTTCGTCAGCGTCGAAGACGTTGCCAAAGTCAACCTCTACTTCTTCGACCATCCCGAACTCTCCGGCATCTACAACCTCGGCACCGGCCGCAGCCAACAGTTCAACGAACTCGCCGCTGCCACCGTCAACGCCTGCCGCGCCGCCGAAGGCAAACCTGAAATGAGCTTGAAAGAGCTGGTAGAAGAAGAACTTATCCGCTACATCCCATTTCCCGACGCGCTCAAAGGCAAATACCAAAGCTTCACCCAAGCCGACATCACCAAATTGCGTGAAGCCGGATACAAGGAAGAATTTTTCGATGTCAAATCAGGCGTCGACCGCTACGTCAAATGGATGCTGGAAAATTTGGCTTAAACACGATTGGTCATTTTGTTTGAAAGAAAATGCCGTCTGAACCTTTCAGACGGCATTTTTGATTTTATGCGGAGGCGGTTTTTATAGTGGATTAACAAAAATCAGGACAAGGCGACGAAGCCGCAGACAGTACAAATAGTACGGAACCGATTCACTTGGTGCTTGAGCACCTTAGAGAATCGTTCTCTTTGAGCTAAGGCGAGGCAACGCCGTACTGGTTTTTGTTAATCCACTACATTTTGACCTTGCTTTTCTTAAATTTCAACACGGCTTCTTCTTTTGCCGTATCCCAGTCTATCCGCACAAAGCCGCCGTCGGATAGTTTGCCGAACAGGAGTTCGTCGGCGAGCGGTTTGCGGATTTTTTCCTGGATCAGGCGGTTCATTGGGCGTGCGCCCATTTGTGGGTCGAAACCTTTTTCCGCCAGATATTTGCGCAATGCCGGCGTGAATTCGGCTTCAACTTTTTTGTCGAGGAGCTGGTGTTCGAGCTGAAGCAGGAATTTGTCCACGACTTTGACGATAATGGGTTCGGACAGGGGCGCAAACGGGATAATCGCATCCAAGCGGTTGCGGAACTCGGGCGTGAAGAGCTTGTTGATAGCCTGCATTTCATCGCCGCGCTCGCGCTTGGCGGTGAAGCCGAGACTGGGGCGGCTGAGGCTTTCCGCGCCTGCGTTGGTGGTCATGATCAGGATAACATTGCGGAAATCGGCACTCTTGCCGTTGTTGTCGGTCAGTTTGCCTGCGTCCATGACTTGCAGGAGGACGTTGAAAATGTCGGGGTGGGCTTTTTCGATTTCGTCCAAGAGTAATACGCAGTGCGGATGTTTGTTAGCGGCTTCGGTCAAAAGACCGCCTTGGTCGAAGCCGACGTAGCCCGGCGGTGCGCCGATGAGGCGCGATACGGCGTGGCGTTCCATGTATTCGGACATATCAAAGCGTTGCAGCGGTACGCCCATCGAGTAGGCAAGCTGTTTGGCGACTTCGGTTTTGCCGACGCCGGTCGGACCGGAGAAGAGGAAACTGCCTATCGGTTTGTCGGGCAGGGCGAGGCCGGAGCGCGACATTTTGACGGCGGCAACCAACGCATCGATGGCATTTTCTTGACCGTAAACCATGTTTTTCAAATCGCGGCCGAGGAATTGCAGCACTTGTTTGTCGTCGTGCGACACGGTTTTTTCGGGAATCCGCGCGACTTTGGCGATGACGGTTTCGATTTGCGCTTTGCCGATGACTTTTTTCTGTTTGGATTTGGGCAGAATCCGTTGTGCCGCGCCTGCTTCGTCCATTACGTCAATGGCTTTGTCGGGCAGGAAACGCTCGTTGATGTAGCGTGCGGAAAGTTCGGCGGCAGCTTCGAGTGCGCCTTGCGTATAGCGCACTTGGTGGAAATCTTCAAACATCGGTTTCAAGCCGCGCAGGATTTGTACGGTTTCGGCGACGGTGGGCTCGACCACGTCGATTTTTTGGAAACGGCGGCTTAAGGCGTGGTCTTTGTCGAAAATGATGCGGTATTCGTCGTAAGTGGTTGCGCCGATACAGCGCAATGAACCTTTCGCCAATGCGGGTTTGAGCAGGTTGGATGCGTCCATTGTGCCGCCGCTGGTGCTGCCTGCGCCGATGATGGTGTGGATTTCGTCGATAAACAAAATAGCGTGCGGGATTTTTTCGAGCTGTTTCAAGACGGATTTGACCCGCGCTTCAAAGTCGCCGCGGTATTTTGTGCCCGCCAAAAGCGAACCCATATCCAGCGCGTACACTTCGGCTTCCTTAAGCGCGTCGGGAATGTCGCCGTTGACGATTTGATGTGCCAAACCTTCCGCCAGTGCAGTTTTGCCCACGCCAGCCTCGCCAACCAAAAGCGGATTGTTTTTGCGGCGGCGGCATAGGATTTGCACCAGCCGTTCCATTTCGTGTTTGCGACCAATCAAAGGGTCGATACGGCCGGCTTTGACTTCGGCGTTGAGGTTGACGGTGTACTCCGATAAAGGGTTTTTGCTCGGTTTGGTGCGGTTCTCATTATCGTCGTCCATGCCGTCTGAAGAATAGTTGCCATCGTCTTCATCTTCATCGGGAGAGCCGTGGGCAATACAGCGCAAAACTTCAAAACGCGTAACCGATTGCAGCTTGAGGAAATAGACGGCGTGGCTGTCGGTTTCGCTCATCAGCGCGACCAAAACGTCCAAAGGCTCAACCAAGCCTTTGCCTGCTGATTGGGTATGCACCATCGCCCGCTGGATGACGCGTTGGAAGCCGAGCGTGGGCTGGGTTTCGACCGTGTCTAAAAGGTGGTCTGGAATCAGGGGGGTGTTTTCGGCAACGCTGGCGGCGAGTTGTTCGGACACCACTTTCAAATCCGCACCGCAGAGCTTGAGAACGTTGGGGACGGCGGCATCTTCTTCGATGAGTACCAAAAGCAGATGCTCGAGGCTGATAAATTCATAATGGGCGTTGCGCGCCTCGCGGTAAAGCTGCTGCAAAATCTGTTCCAATTCAGGGGCAAGCATATTAAATCTCCTCGACAATACATTGCAGCGGATGCCCTTCGGCTTTTGCCCGCTGCATGACTTGTTGCTGTTTGGTTTGGGCAATATCGCGCGTGTAAGTGCCGCACAGGCCTTTGCCTTCGTGATGAACCAAGAGCATTACCGCTACCGCCTGTTCTTGTCCGAGCATGAAGATTTCGGTCAGGATTTCAACGACAAATTCCATCGTGGTGTAATCGTCGTTCAATAGGAAAACGCCGTAACGTTTTGGCGGCAGGGTGTTAAGGTTGCTTAAAAGCGTATCGGATTGGCAGTGTGTCGTCATAAGTTGTTTTCTATCGGGAAGAAGCCGTTTTCAGACGGCATTTCTGTTGTATTTTCGGTCTTTCCGCTTATTTTCTCACTTTTTTGGAAACATAGCTTGACGTTTCGGCTTAACAAATGTAAAAAGACGGTTAAGCAGAAGCTGGCACTCGACCAAGTATATAAAGCTGGGGAGAAACGCTGAACGTTTAAGTTTGCTGTATGCCTTATTTTGCTGATTTTGTTAATTTTTAAGTATAGGAAGTTTCTAATGGCAACCGGTATCGTAAAATGGTTTAACGACGCTAAAGGTTTTGGTTTCATCACTCCTGACGAAGGTGGCGAAGATTTGTTCGCTCACTTCTCAGCGATCAATATGGAAGGTTTCAAAACCCTGAAAGAAGGCCAACGCGTCTCTTTCGACGTAACCACCGGCCCTAAAGGCAAACAAGCTGCTAACATTCAGGCTGCTTAATCCCGAGTGTACGGGAAACCGTATATGTGAAACGGCAGGACAGACGATGTCCTGCCGTTTTGTTTTGCCGTTTGCAGAAACAGGGGGAATGCCGTCTGAAAAGAACAGGTGTCTTTTTATCTGCTTTATCCTTAGCCTGTGTGAATCCTGTTGTGGATATGTTTGATAGTATGCTGAGGAATAAGGGAAAATCCTATATGATTAAAAAATGTGCAGATTGTTTGTCAGGGATTTTTGCGGAAATCTAAAAGAAATGATGTATAGTGGATTAACAAAAATCAGGACAAGGCGACGAAGCCGCAGACAGTACAAATAGTACGGAACCGATTCACTTGGTGCTTCAGCACCTTAGAGAATCGTTCTCTTTGAGCTAAGGCGAGGCAACGCCGTACTGGTTTTTGTTAATCCACTATATCAACAAAGGGCCGAACCGTTGTAGGTTCAGCCCTTTGCTTTCAGACGGCATCCGGTTGGGGTTTCAGTTGCCGGCAACCGTCATGCTTCCTATCAGGATAGAACCGATTTGGTTGGACGAACGGCGTAAGGCATCATCGGACACGCCGACGATGTTGCGGTACATATCTTGAAGGCGGCCGGCAACGGTAATTTCATGGACGGGGTAGGCAATGATGCCGTTTTCCACCCAAAAACCCGCCGCACCGCGCGAGTAGTCGCCGGTAATGGCGTTTACGCCTTGCCCCATGAGCTCGGTTACCAACAATCCCGTGCCCATTTCTTTCAGCAGGTCTGATTGCGTTTCGTGCGTATGGTTCAAATAAAGGTTGTGCGCGCCGCCGGCGTTGCCCGTGGTCTGCATACCGAGTTTCCTCGCACTGTAACTGCTGAGGAAATAGCCTTCGACAATGCCGTCGCGGATAACGAAACGCGGCCGCGTGGCGACGCCTTCGGAATCAAAATAGGTGCTGCCGAAGGCGCGGGGAATATGCGGCTCTTCGCGCAGGCTGAGGAAATCGGGCAGAACCTGTTTGCCTATGCTGTTAATCAGGAAGCTGCTTTGGCGGTAGAGCGAGCCGCCGGACAGTGCGCCGACGAGGTGTCCGATCAGACCTCCCGAAACGGTCGCATCGAATAGGACGGGGTAGCTTCCAGTCGGAATGCTGCGGCTGTTCAAACGACGCAAGGTACGTTCGGCGGCGGTTTGACCGATTTGCGTCGGGCTGTCCATGTCTTGATGTCGGCAGGAGGAATCGTACCAGTAGTCGCGCTGCATGCCGTTTTCGTCGGCGGCAACGACGCTGCATGAAATGCTGTGGCGTGTGCCTTGCTGGTGTGCGGCAAAACCGTGGGTGTTGCCGTAAACGTATTGGTAATGTCCGGTTTGTACCGCTGCCCCTTCGGAGTTTTCGATGCGTTCATCCTCGTTCAGGGCGGCTTGTTCGCATTGTTTTGCCAACTCAACAGCGGCTTCCGTGCTTAAATCCCATTCGTGGTAACGGTCGAGGTCGCCAACGTGTTGCGCCATAAGCGAAGCATCTGCCAAACCTGCGCAATCGTCTTCGGCAGTGTAGCGGGCGATGTCGATGGCGGCTTTGACGGTGTCTTGCAGGGCTTTTTCGGAGAAGTCGGCAGTGCTGGCGCGGCCTTTGCGTTTGCCGACGTAAACGGTAATGTCCAGCGACTTGTCCTGCTGGAACTCGATTTGTTCGATTTCGCCCAGCCGCACGCTGACGCTTTGTCCCAATGATTCGCTGAAATCGGCTTCGGCGGCGGTTGCGCCCGTCGCTTTTGCTAAGTCGAGCGTGCGGCGGCAGAGGTCGAGCAGTTCGGAGGCGGTGTGGTTGAACAGCATAACAATCTTTCTTGGTGGAGCGTTGCGGCATTTTAACCGTTTCGGGCGGCAGGGGCAAAAGCGTGCCGTTTGCAGGGCGGGCAGTGCAAAATGCCGTCTGAACGCGGCGGCATTCTGTTAAAATGCGCCCGTCGGATAAAATTTGAGAACCAAGATGTTTGAACAAGAAGATGAATGGGTCAGCAAAACCCAAATGAAAAAGCAGATGAACGATTTGCAGGATTTGGGTATGGCGTTGACCAAGCTCTCAAACGATACGCTGAAAAAAATTGGCTTGGACGAAGATTTGTACGAAGCCGTCGTTACCTATAAAAAAATTACGTCCAACGGCGCGCTCAAGCGGCAGGCGCAATTTATCGGCAGGCTGATGCGCGATACTGATCCCGCGCCCATTGAGGCGTTTCTTGCCAAGCTGCGCGGCGACGATGCGGCGCACAACGCCTTTTTGCAACGTGTGGAACAGGCGCGCGTACGGCTGTTGGCAGACGACGGCGCGTTGACGCAGTTTATGTCGGATTTTCCGCATGCGGACGCGGGCAAGCTGAGGACGCTCATCCGCAATACCAAAAAAGAGCAGGAGCAAAACAAACCGCCGAAAAATTTCCGCGCCCTGTTTCAAGAATTGAAAACGGTCATGGAAAGCCAAGGCGGAACAGGGGAAGCTTAGGCATATTTTCAGACGGCATCCGCCGTTATTTAGATTGGAGGATAAAATGTTGTTCCGTAAAACGACCGCCGCCGTTTTGGCGGCAACCTTGATGCTTAACGGCTGTACGGTAATGATGTGGGGTATGAACAGCCCGTTCAGCGAAACGACCGCCCGCAAACATGTTGACAAAGACCAAATCCGCGCCTTCGGTGTGGTTGCCAAAGACAATGCCCAATTGGAAAAGGGCAGCCTGGTGATGATGGGCGGGAAATACTGGTTCGTCGTCAATCCTGAAGATTCGGCGAAGCTGACGGGCATTTTGAAGGCAGGGTTGGACAAGCAGTTTCAAATGGTTGAGCCCAACCCGCGCTTTGCCTACCAAGCCCTGCCGGTCAAACTCGAATCGCCCGCCAGCCAGAATTTCAGTACCGACGACCTTTGCCTGCGCTACGATACCGACAGACCTGCCGACATCGCCAAGCTGAAGCAGCTTGAGTTTGAAGCGGTCAAACTCGACAAACAGACTATTTACACGCGCTGCGTCTCCGCCAAAGGCAAATACTACGCCACACCGCAAAAACTGAACGCCGATTATCATTTTGAGCAAAGTGTGCCTGCCGATATTTATTACACGGTTACGAAAAAACATACCGACAAATCCAAGTTGTTTGAAAATATTGCAAATACGCCCACCACGTTGATACTGGATGCGGTGGGCGCGGTGCTGGCCTTGCCTATCGCAGCGTTGATTGCAGTCTCGAATTCCTCAGACAAATGAACGGTAATGCCGTCTGAAAAGCCTTCAGACGGCATTTCAAGCACACCCGCACTGTAAAACCCCGCGCTATGTCCGTCAAAATCCAAACCCGATCCGTCAATACCAACGTTTTTAATCATTTGCTCACCGCCGGTGCCGATCCTTTAATCGCCCGGCTTTGTGCCTCGCGCGGTGTGCAAAGTCCTGCCGAATTGGACGACAAACTCGCTTCCCTCCTGCCTTATCAAACGCTGACGAACTGCGAAGCCGCCGCCCGCCGTTTGGCGGATGCGGTTGGGCGCAAGGAAAAAATCCTGATTGTCGCCGACTATGATGCCGACGGCGCGACTGCGTGTGCCGTCGGTTTGGACGGTTTGGCGGCGATGGGCGCGAAAGTGGATTTCCTCGTGCCCAACCGCTTTGAGCACGGCTACGGCTTAACGCCCGAACTGGCTGAAATCGCGGTAGAGCAAGGTGTGGATTTGCTGATTACGGTGGATAACGGTATCGCCAGTATTGCAGGCGTGGCGCGCGCGCAGGCTCTGGGTTTGGATGTGATTGTGACCGACCACCATCTGCCTGCCGAGACCGTGCCCGACTGCATCATCGTCAATCCGAACCAAAAAGGCTGCGGTTTTCAAAGCAAAAGCTTGGCGGGCGTGGGCGTGATTTTTTATGTATTGACGGCGTTGCGTGCCGAACTGCGCCGCCGCAATTATTTTTCAGACGGCATCAAAGAGCCGAATCTGGGCGACCTTTTGGATTTGGTCGCACTTGGTACCGTCGCCGACGTCGTCCCCCTTGACCACAACAACCGCATCCTCGTGTCGCAAGGTTTGAAAAGGATGCGTTCCGGCAAAATGCGCCCCGGCATCCGTGCCTTGTTTGAAGTGGCGCGGCGCGATTGGCGCAAGGCTCAGCCGTTTGATATGGGCTTTGCGTTGGGCCCGCGCATCAACGCTGCCGGACGGCTGGACGATATGTCGGTCGGCATTGCCTGCCTGTTGGCGCGAGATGATGCCGAGGCGCAAGAACTGGCGGCCCAGTTGAACAACCTCAACATCGAACGCCGCGAAATCGAGCAGTCTATGCTGCAAGACGCACTGAACGCCTTTCCCGAAACACTCCCTCCGGGGCAGACGACTTTGGTGGCGTATCGCGACGACTTCCATCAAGGCGTGGTCGGCATTGTTGCCAGCCGCCTCAAAGACCGTTTTTATCGTCCGACCATCGTGTTTGCGCCTGCCGACAACGGCGAAGTGCGCGGTTCGGGGCGTTCCATTCCCAATCTGCACCTGCGCGATGCTTTGGACTTGGTGTCCAAACGCCATCCCGATTTGATTTTGAAATTCGGCGGACACGCGATGGCGGCGGGTTTGAGCATACTCGAACACAATATTCCCGCGTTTCAGACGGCCTTTGAAGAAGCCGTGCGCGAGATGGTGTACGAAGACGATTTGTCGCAAACCTTCATCACCGACGGAAGCCTGCCTGCACGCGACATCACGTTGGAACAGGCGCAAAACCTCGCCCGCCACGTTTGGGGACAAGGCTTCGCGCCGCCGAGTTTTACCGACGAATTTCATGTCGTCCGCCAGCAGCCTTTGGGCGCGGAAGGCAAACACAAAAAAGCGTGGCTGCAAAAAGACGGCTGCGAATTTGAAGCGATGTTCTGGCGTTGCAGCGAAGACATCCCCGAATACATCCGCACGGTTTACCGCCCCGTGGCCAACGAATGGCGCAACAATCTCGAATTGCAGCTGTATATCGATTACTGGGAAGCGGCTTAAGGGAAAGGTAGGATTCTGCCTGCCCGCATCATTCCGCGTAACGGGTAAAACGGCTTCAGACGGCATTTTGACGCGCGTTTAAGGCGGACGGGAGAAGTTTTTAAACCGGTTGAAGCCTGTGCAAAACAGCCTGTCCGTGTAATCCGACGCATAAAAATGCGCTAAAAAATGTGCTGAAAATGTCCAATCGGTTAAAACCTTTCCGATTTTGAGAAAAATAGAAGCCGTCAGGGCTTATTCATTCGGACGCGTCCGGCGGGCAAAGTCCGCCGATGCCGTTTCTTTGCCGACTGGATTGCCGTCGGCGGAATTTTTTAAAGGGCAATCTGTTATAATGACGCGTTGCCGCCGCGAGGGCGGCGTGATTCGGACGGCGTAGTTTCTACGCCTTTTGTTTATGGTTTTCGGCATCTTGCGGAATCGTACCGCCTGATGCCGTCTGAACACGGTTGCCCGTGGAGATGCCGCTCTTCGGGTCAGAATACTTATGCTGAAAAAATGGTTGAATAAGATGCTGCCTTCCGGTCGGAGCAGTAAAAAAGCGGAAAGCAAAACGGTCATTCCCGCCGAAAGACACAACATCCGTGTCGAAATGTTGAGCTTTGCCGCCGAAAACGTCATACGCCGCCTGAAAGGGGCGGGGTTTCAGGCTTATGTGGTCGGCGGCGCGGTCAGGGACCTGCTGCTCGGCATCGAACCCAAGGATTTCGATGTCGCAACCGATGCCACGCCCGAACAGGTGCACAAACTCTTCCGCCGCAGCCGCATCATCGGCAGGCGTTTTCAAATCGTCCACGTGATGAACGGTGCGGAGATTATCGAAGTAACGACGTTTCGCGGCGGTGCGAAGGTTCAGCAGAACGCGCGCGGCAGAATCATGAAGGACAACACCTACGGCAGCATCGAAGAAGATGCGATGCGGCGCGATTTTACCTGCAATGCCTTGTATTACGATCCTGAAAAAGAAGAGATTTTGGATTTCCACAACGGGATTGCCGATGTTGCCGCCCGCAGGCTGGTTATGATTGGCGATGCCGCCGAACGCTATCAGGAAGACCCTGTCAGGATTTTGCGCGCCATCCGCCTGTCGGGCAAATTGGGATTTGAACTGTCGGAAGAAACCGCCGCACCGATTGACGAATCGATATGCCGTCTGAAGCACGAACCTGTGGCAAGGCTGTTCGACGAAATCATGAAACTGCTGTTTTCAGGGCACGCGCGCGAGTGTCTGAAACGTTTGAACGGATTTGACATACCGGACGACATCCATCCGCTGCTCAATGCCTTGCGCGTTTCAGATGGCATCGCCGGAAAAATGACGGTGCTTGCCCTGAAAAATACCGATGAGCGGCTGCGTGCCGACAAATCGGTTTCGGTCGGCTTTGTGTTGGCAGCGTTAATGTGGCCCGAGTTGGACCGCCATTGGAAAAGCAATCTGCAACAGGGTTTGAAACCCGCGCCCGCCCTGTCCGATGCAATCAATACGATGCGCGAAACCGTCGAACGCGGCTGGGGCGTGCCGCAACGCTTTTCCGCCACGATGCGCGAAATTTGGATGTTCCAGCCGCAGTTTGAAAACCGCAAAGGCGCACGTCCGCACAAACTGTTTGCACAGGCGCGTTTCCGTGCCGCTTATGATTTCCTGCTCTTGCGCGCCGAAACCGGCAATGCGGACCGCGCACTTGCCGAGTGGTGGACGGCGTTTCAGACGGCATCGGCGGAACAGCGGTCGGAGATGACCAAAAACGAAGCCGCCGCCCGACACGAAAAAAACGAAGGACAGGCGAAAAAACGCCGCCGTCGCAGGCGCAAACCCAAGCCGGCGGCGGCAGCCGGGACATAACGCCGGCAGGAAAGGGCAACGGCGTTCCGACGCATAAGGCGCGGTCCGCGTTCCGCACCGTTTGGACGCGGCTTCAAAAAAACAACCCCCGCCCCGGATGGTTTGAACCATTAAGGGCAACGAAGAAAAAATATATTTTCGGCGCGCGTGCCGCGTTTCCTGCCTTTGCCGGAAGAATTGGAACACCGCATCGCCGTATTGGAAAGCGGCATCCTTGAAGCCGGTCTTTCCCATACCCGCCCGGTCCTGTATGTATGCAGCGTCACGCCGTTGCAGAAGACATTTGAAGCGTGCGGAGCGAGATAAGGCAAGGCGGGCGTGTATGCGGGCAACTTCGGCGATGTTCTGTGGCGATGTTCTGTGGCGATGTTCTGTACGGGCGGGGCGGTCAAGTACAGGAAGTTTGACTGAAAATCCGCCGGCTGCCGGATAAGACGGATACGGAATCAGACCTCCGCATCCGTTTTTGTTTTTGCGACCGATCGGGCTTCAGGTTTTAAACCTCGGGCTTATATTCCCTATCCGTACTGTGTGCTTATTTGAAAGCCGTGCGGATCAGTGAGGCATGTGCCGTCAAAAACCGGTACATAGTTCAACATAAAAGGCGTTAAAAGAAGCGAAACAGCAAAGACTTTCAAAAAAAGAACTTAAACCTCTTGAAAGACAAGTACGACATTGGCGCAATAAAATGAATGAAACAGGTGAAAATCATTCTATGAAACATAAACACTAACAGAAACTATTTTATGATAAATAAGTGGATTTGGTTGCCCAATATAGGTGTAAATGAATTCTTTTTGAATAAAGAATGCCCTAAAGATCTATTAATTAAATATAATTTCAATTTAGCATATATTGATAAAGGACTTGCTAATGGTGAGTTAGATTTTGAATATATTTCTAACGAATTTGGTATTTCAATTACTTTAACAAATGATTTAATCTGTAGTGGGTTTGAAATTTATAAAAATCTATATTTAAACGACATAAGCATTATTAGCTTACCCATTAATAAATTTATTAATATAATGAAAAATATAAATATTAATGACTTAACTTTAGATTTAAAAGGAGATTTTTATCAATCAGAAAAATTGAATGCTTTATTTTGGATTGAAGATAATATTATTACATCTGTTTCATGTTGGTAAGATATGCTTATGTTTTATGTTGTTTGGCTTAACTGATATCTTTACCATCAATAATTGAAGATTTCAAAAAGAACCCTACGTTCTCCTTGTAAAAATCGGTTTGACTCAAGCAGGGCGCACCTCAAGCCGCCTGCCCGGCAGGGCCGGCACCCGTGCCGGCATATCGATTTTGGTTACGTTCAATTCCGCTACACGCTGAAACTCCTGCGGCGTTATCCCCAAACGCCTTGCCATTTCCGATTTGCCGGCCTTTTGCGTCAACATTCCGTTCAATGGCAAAACCTTCGCATAAACCGACGGCGACAGTGCAACCGGCGTTTCCCCTTACAAACGGATGGAATCAACCGAGTATTCAAACACAGCCTATTTTTTAATAAGTTATATATGAGGAATCGTCGTTTTTCTGCAAAAAACAAAAAAGGACGGCGGCGGCGAACCTGAACCTGCGGTGTGATGAGTCCGTCCTTTGGGGCGAACCTGCGGGGGCTCTGTCCCTCTCACCTTGAGCGTGGGTCGTTTCCAAACCTGTCAAGGTCAAGCCGCGTGAGCGAGATTGCTTCGCAAACTTTGTTAGGATGAAAAATCAGTTCGCGCGTTTTCGGAACTCTTCCCAACCTGCCGGGATATGGCAAAACGGTCAGATTGTTCGCGCTTTCGTGGATAATCTGCTCAAAGTCAAAGGCGGCGGGATTGTCGGCAAAAATGTAATCGATGATTTCGTCTGTATCGGCAATCGCGGGTTTTGTCCATTCAAGGAATAAGGGTATTTTTCAATCCCTTCAGCCGCTCGTTTCTCTTGGCGGCAAAATGCGCCATTGCGCTTTCATGGCTGACAATCCCGGCTTTTCTTGCTTCTTCGACTTTACGCGCCAGCCAAGTGTCGTAATCTTCCGCTTCTTGCACGGTGTCAAATTCCGACAGGCGGTAATCTAAAACGGCTGTGGTCATCTGTACTTTCCTCCTTTTCGTTTGCGGCGCAACGCGACCGCGCGCAGGCTAACGCCTATGCGCCGCGCGTTTCGCACTGCTCCGCCAACAGCAGGGAAGCTGCGCGCCGCTCTTCTTTCTGTGCTTCCCATTCGATGCGCCGGCCGTCTTTTTCAGTCGGATTTCAATTATTTTCGATTTTAACTTGCCTAAGCTTCAGGCTTCAGACGGCATACGTCATTCTTGTTCGGGCGGAATGCCGTGCGTCAATCTGAAAGCTGCCGAAGCACTGTCTGCCAAGATAAATCGGGCGCACGTTCCGCAGGACGGTTCGAGGTTTCCTACCGGACTCACAGGTAATGGCAATGCGGGAGGACGGCGGGGTGCTTGCCGCCTGTGCCGCCTTCGTCCTGTTCGTTTTGGGGTGTTCGTTTAGGGCTTGCTGCCGTTTGAAGTCTGTAACCGCCGTCCCGGCGAAAATACGGGGTAACTTGCCCGTCGGATTTTTGCGCGGTCATGTCCCTGTTGTCCCATGCCGGTAAAAGCCCCCTCTGCGTTTCCTTTCAGACGGCATCTGCCCCGTCATTCCCGTTCGTGTTCTGCCGATTCGTAGGCTTCGACGATTTTTTGCACCAGAGGGTGCCGGACAACGTCTTCGCCGGTAAAGGTATGGAAATACAGCCCTTCCACGCCGTGCAGTTTCTCACGCGCGTCTTTTAATCCCGATTTGATGTTTTTGGGCAGGTCGATTTGGCTGGTGTCGCCGGTAATGACGGCTTTCGCGCCGAAGCCGATGCGGGTCAGGAACATTTTCATTTGTTCGGGCGTGGTGTTTTGCGCTTCGTCGAGGATGATGTATGCGCCGTTGAGCGTCCTGCCGCGCATATAGGCGAGCGGGGCGATTTCGATCAGACCTTTTTCAATCAGTTTGCTGACGCGGTCGAAACCCATCAGGTCGTAGAGCGCGTCATAAAGCGGGCGGAGGTAGGGGTCGACTTTTTGGGTCAGGTCTCCGGGCAGAAAGCCCAGTTTCTCGCCGGCCTCGACGGCGGGGCGAACTAAAATGATGCGTTCGACTTGGTGTTTTTCCATCGCATCGACGGCGGCGGCGACGGCGAGATAGGTTTTGCCCGTGCCTGCCGGCCCGAGACCGAATACGATGTCGTGGTTGAGCAGGGCGCGGATATAGCCGTTTTGTCTGGGTGTCCTGCCGCCGATGCTGCCGCGCTTGGTGCGGAAATAATAGGCGTGGTCAAGGTTTTTTTCCTGATGCCCGGCATCTTCGGTTTGGGCTTCGACGGCGGCAAGCCTGATGTCGTTGTCGTCCAAATCGCGTGTTTGCGCCGTTTCTAGAAGTTTGAGCAGTGCGCGTTTGCCGGCGTGTGCAAATGCGCCGTTGAGGGTGAAATGTTCAAAACGGCGGCTGATGCTGATGCCGAGTGCTTTGGCGAGCGAATCGAGGTTGCTGTCGAAAGAACCGCATAGGCGTTGCAGCGTCGGGTTGTCGGTTTCTTCCAAGTGCAGGTGGGCGGTATGGGTCATATGTTCATCCGAATGGTTGGATATTGTGTGATTTTAATCTATTTTGCCTTGCTGGCGGCAGGAGAAAACGCGGTTTGAAATAATTGCCTCGCGCTAATGCAATTTGGCGCGCCGATATGCTAGATTGGCGGTTTTTCAAGTAAGGAGACGGATATGTTGCGTTCTATTTTGGCGGCTTCCCTGCTGGCGGTATCTTTTCCGGCGGCGGCTGAGGCATTGAATTACAACATCGTCGAATTTTCCGAATCGGCGGGTATCGAGGTGGCGCAGGATACAATGTACGCGCGTTTCCAGGTGGCGGTAGAAGGACGGGACAAAAATGCCGTCAATGCCGAGTTTGTTAAAAAATTCAACAGTTTTAACAGAAAATCGAAAGACGGCAGCTTTAAAACCGAATTGGTTTCCCGAAGTGCGATGCCGCGCTATCAATATACCAACGGCAAGCGTATCCAAACGGGCTGGGAGGAACGTGCGGAATTTAAGGTCGAGGGTAGGGATTTTGATGCGTTGAACCGTTTTATTGCCGATGTTCAGGCAGATGCAGCGTTGGAATATACGGATTTTTATGTGTCGCGCGAACGCCGCAACGAGGTCATCGATCAGGTCAGCAAGGATGCCGTTTTGCGTTTCAAGGCGCGTGCCGAAAAGTTGGCGGGCGTTTTGGGTGCGTCCGGTTATAAAATCGTCAAATTGAATTTGGGACACATCGGCAGCCATATCGCGGGCGGCGGAGCGGTGCGGGCGAAAATGTTGCGCGCGATGCCGATGGCGGCAAGCGTCAATATGGAGGGAGAGGATTCCGCCGCGCCGGGTGTGGAGGAAATCAGCATCAGCGTCAATGGGACGGTTCAGTTCTGATTTGAGGTGAAGGGCAATGCCGTCTGAAACCCGACGATAAGGGTTCAGACGGCATTTTTTGTTTCAGGCTTTGGGCAGGGTTACGCCGGTTTGCCCCATGTATTTGCCGTTGCGGTCTTTGTAGGAAGTTTCGCAGATTTCGTCGCTCTCGAAAAACAGGACTTGCGCCACGCCTTCGCCGGCGTAGATTTTGGCGGGCAGGGGGGTGGTGTTGGAAAACTCGAGGGTAACGTAGCCTTCCCATTCCGGCTCGAACGGGGTAACGTTGACGATGATGCCGCAGCGTGCGTAGGTCGATTTGCCCAAGCATACGGTCAGGACGTTGCGCGGGATGCGGAAATATTCGACCGTGCGCGCCAGTGCGAAGGAATTGGGCGGGATGATGCAGCAGTCGTCTTCGACGGTAACGAAGTTTTTGGGATCGAAGTTTTTGGGATCGACGATGGTGCTGTTGATGTTGGTAAAGATTTTAAATTCGTTGGCGCAGCGGATGTCGTAGCCGTAGCTGGACGTGCCGTAGGAGATGATGCGTTTGCCGTCGGACTTTTTGATTTGGTTCGGCTCGAAGGGGTCGATCATACCGAACTCTTCGCTCATACGGCGTATCCATTTGTCGGACTTGATGCTCATAGTGTTTTCCTTGTTTCTTGCGGTGTTCGGACAAAGCATTCGGGAATGCCGTCTGAAAACGGGGCTTATTTGTTTTTGGGCAGTTTCACTTCTTGAATCATGCCGTTTTCGCATTTCATAATGAAGAGGGTTTCGCCGTTTTGCGAGACGCTGAAACTGCCGTGCGCCAGGCCTTTTTTGAATGTGCCCGACAATGCCATATTGCGGAATTTGGTACTGTCGGAATTGAACGGTTCGAGAAATACTTCGCGGCCGGCGGCAACGGTATAAACGCCTTGTCCGTCGAACTTGCCGTTTTTGAACGAACCGGCATAACCACGCCCGTCCCGGCAGCGCCATATGCCCTTGCCGGAGGGTTTGCCGTCTTTGCCGACACCGCCCTCGTAGGTGCAGCCGGCTTCCTGATAGGAAGTCAGGACGGCGGCCGGTGCAGGGAGGGCGAACATAATGGCGGACAGTAGGAATGCGGGGTGTTTAAGCATAAGGGTTATTCCATTGGATTTTGGCCGACGGTATAAAAGCCATCTGAAAAATCAATCTTGCCGGCCGCCTAAATAAGCAATCAGTTCTTCGAGCATCGTACCGACTGCTTCCGCCATTAAGATTTGCGAGGCGAAGGCAAGGCCAGCGGCATCGCCGCCGCTGTTTTCGGCTTCTTCCTGCAATACGTCGAGGTATTGGATGCGCTTGAGCGTGAAGTCTTGAGTGAGGATAAAGGCGATTTGTTCGCGCCAAACCAAGCCCAGCCGGGTAACGGTTTTGCCGTTTTTGACGTGTTGGACGACTTCGTCGTCGGTCAAATCCTGTTTGGAGATTTTGACGACAGGTGCGGCATCGCCCGCGCCTTTGAGTTCGCAATCGCTGTCCAATTCAAAACCGCCTTCGCAATGCCCTTGCAGCAGCCAGCCGGTCATCAGGGAAGAGGGCGATTGTTTGGTATTCGGCAGCGAGGCTTCCAAACCGCCCAAGGCTTCGCGCAGCTTGGTCAGGATGTTTTCCGCTTTGGCGGAAGCCGCGTTGTTGACGAGCAGGTAGCCGCGCCGGGTATCGAAAACGGCTTCGGTACGGCTGCTGCGGGTAAACGCGCGGGGCAGCAGGTCGTCTGTAATTTGCTCTTTAAGCTCTTGTTTTTCCTTGCGTCCGACATTGCGCGCCTCATTGTCTTGAATTTCGGCGATTTTTTCATCCAAAATATCGCGGATAACGCCGGAGGGCAGGACTTTTTCTTCTTTTTTCAGGGCGACGCGCCAAGTGTCGTCGGCAGGGAAGACCGGATCGGGGGAGAAAGGGACAGGCGCGGCAAAGCCTTCGCTAAACCAGTCCAAACCCTGGCAGCGGGCAAATCCGGATTGCGCCAATTTGTCGGAAAGGACTTCCAATTCGGGCAGCTTTTCTTTGTCGAGCAGGTAAAAGCTGATTTGTTTGAACCACATAATGTTTCCTGTTGTTTGAAATGACGGGAATTATCTGCTGAATTGTTTTTTCACGCTGACTTTGGTTTTCTTTTTGAAGCGGTTTTTCTCTTCTTTGCGGCCTTCGCGTTTCTCAATACGGTTGCTCAGGCTGACGCGGCGCAGCGGTTTTTTCTTCAGCTTGTCTTCCGCATTTTCATAGGGGTTTTCTGAAACATTGTATTGAATTCTGAGCGGCGTGCCTTGCAGATTGAAGGCTTTGCGGAATGTTTGGGTCAGGTAGCGCGTATAGCTGTCGGAAATTGCGTGCAGCGAATTGCCGTGTACCACAATCACCGGCGGATTCATGCCGCCTTGGTGGGCATAACGCATTTTCGGACGCACCAAGCCAGCACGCGGCGGTTGCTGACGCTCGATCGCGCTTTGTAATACGCGCGTGATTTTCGGTGTCGGCATCTTAATCATTGCCGCGTTGTAGGCAGCCTGAATGCTGTCGAACAATCCGTCTATGCCGCGTTCTTTCAACGCGGAAATAAAGTGGAACTTAGCAAAATCAAGGAAATACAGTTTGCGGGAAATGTCACGTTTGATTTGTTCGCGCCGCTCTTCGCTGATGCCGTCCCATTTATTGACCGCCACCACCAAAGCACGGCCTGCTTCCAAAGCGAAACCTGCAATCGTCGCATCTTGGTCAGCGACATCTTGTTGCGCGTCCAATACTAAGACGGCAATATTTGCGGCTTCAACCGCCTGCATGGCTTTGATAACGGAGAATTTTTCCACTGCTTCATCCACTTTGCCGCGACGGCGCACACCTGCGGTATCGATGATGGTAAACGGTTTGCCTTCACGTTCAAAATCGATATGGATACTGTCGCGCGTCGTGCCTGCCATATCGAAGGCAATCACGCGCTCTTCGCCGAGAATGGCGTTAACCAGCGTAGATTTTCCGACGTTCGGACGACCGATAACGGCAAAAACAGGATGTTTTGCATCGGCTTCTTCGGCTTCAGGCTCGGGGAAGTTTTCTAAAATTTCTTCAATCAGGTAATACACGCCGTCGCCGTGCGCGCCGGAAATAACGTGCGGCTCGCCCAATGCCAGCTCGTAGAACTCGGCGGCAAGTACGGCCCTATTGCCCCCTTCGCCTTTATTCACAGCTAAATAAACGGGACGCGGACTTTGGCGCAAACGGTCAGCAATAATCTTGTCTTGCGGTGTCAAACCGGTACGGCCGTCTACCAAAAACACAACTGCATCGGCTTCATCGACAGCTTGCAAGGTTTGTTTTGCCATTTCGTTCAAAATGCCGCTGTCCACAACCGGCTCAAAACCGCCGGTATCGATGACCAAATAAGGTTTGCTGCCGATTTTGCCGTGTCCGTAATGGCGGTCACGCGTCAGGCCGGGCAGGTCATGCACGAGCGCGTCTTTGGTGCGCGTCAAACGGTTGAATAAAGTAGATTTGCCGACGTTGGGGCGGCCGACAAGCGCGATGGTTGGTTTCATGATTGAGTCTTTCTGTGTCAAGTGCCGTTCGGGAGAACTGAACACGAGCAGGTGTCCGTTGGGACACGGCGGATGGGTTTTACGGGAATTGCCGTAGGATGGGGTTGTCTGAAATGCCGTCTGAAGAGGGGGCGGCATTTCAGACGGCATTTATTTCAGCGAATCGAGTTTCATTTGAACCAATTCGCGACCGACAGAATCTTGAGGCATTTTTTCCAAAGCCTGACCGTAGTTTTTTAAGGCTTCTTGGCTTTTTCCCTGTGCGGCATAAACATCGCCTTTGGTTTCCATCAGCAGGGGGGCGAAGTCCGCCTCAACCGGCGTGTCGAGTGCGGCAAGCGCGGCATCGTATTTTTTTTGTTGCAACAACACAACGCCCAGACGCTGCGCCGCCAACGCTTGAATCAGGCTGTCTTTTTGGTTGGACAACACCCATTTCAAATGCCCTTCGGCAACATCGTAACGCTGTGCGTCAAATTCGGTTGCCGCCGCCATCAGCGTGGCTTGGGCGGCGGAAATGGAATGCGGGTAGCTTTGCTGGAGTTTGGTCAATTCGGCATTGATTTCGCTTTGCGGGGCTTTGTTTTGCGCCTTTTCCACGATGTTTGCCAGCATCGCCGCCGCTTCCTGATTTTGGGAAGCCGCACGGTTTTGGTAAACCGTGTATCCCAAGTAGCCGAGTGCCGCCAAAATCAGCAGGGCAAACAGCCATTTGCCCGTGGTTTTCCAAAAATATTTAAAGTTGTCCAACTCTTGTTGTTCTTCCAAATGGGCTGCCATTTATGCGTTCTTCCATTGTTGTAAAGTAGGGGTTAAATCCTCGGCAGCGACGGTTTGTTGACCGTGTGCGCCGTTCATGTCTTTGAGCGTAACCGTACCGTTCGCCAGTTCGTCTTGCGCGACAATCAGGGCAAAGCGTGCGTCGCTGTTGTCTGCTTTTTTCATTTGCGCCTTCAGGCTTTGATAGCCGGAATGCTGCATTACATTGAAACCTTGCGCGCGTAAGGCTTGGGCGTATTTCATCACTTGCAAGTCCGCACCTTCGCCTTGATGCATTGCATACACATCAGGCGCGGCGTTCACTTCCAGCGAACCGTATTCGCTCACCAAAAGCAGCAGCCGCTCGATACCCATTGCAAAACCGATGGACGGCGCAGGTTTGCCGCCGAGTTCCTCAATCAAACCGTCGTAACGGCCGCCGCCGCACACAGTCGCCTGCGCACCGAGTTTGTCGGTCGTCCACTCAAAAACCGTCTGATTGTAATAATCCAAACCGCGAACCAAGCGCGGATTTTCAATATATTGAATACCCAAACCATCCAACATCGCCTTGAAGCGTGCATAGTGGTTTTGCGAAGCCTCGCCCAAGTAATCCACCAAGCGCGGCGCGGCATTACAGATTTCCTGTAAATCAGGGTTTTTCGTATCCAAAACGCGCAAAGGATTGGTTTTCAGACGGCGTTTGCTGTCTTCGTCCAATTTGTCTTCATAACGGGTTAGATATTCAACCAATGCCGCACGGTGTGCCGCGCGTTCCTCACGGTTGCCCAAGCTGTTGATTTCCAAAGTCAGGTATTCGCGAATACCCAATTTTTCCCACAAGTCGGCAGACATCGCGATGATTTCCGCATCGATATCCGGCCCTTCAAAACCTAAAGCTTCGATACCGACTTGATGGAACTGACGATAACGGCCTTTTTGCGGACGCTCGCGGCGGAACATTGGCCCCATATACCACAGCTTTTGCGGGCTGTTGTACAGAAGGTTGTGTTCGACCACCGCACGCAGACAAGAAGCCGTACCTTCAGGACGCAGGCTTAAACTCAAAGAGTCGTTTGAATCGGAGAAGGTGTACATTTCCTTGCCGACCACATCGGTTTCCTCGCCGATGGAGCGGACAAACAAACCGGTTTGCTCAACAATCGGCGTACGGATTTGCCGATAACCGTAAGCGCGTGTCCAGCGGTTTACCGTATCTTCAAACGCCTGCCAAAACGCAGCCGTCAGTTTGAAATCTTTTTGTTCGACAGGTAAAAGGTCGTTCATACCTTTTACAGATTGAATTTTTTGTGCCATTTCAAAAAGGGGGGTGCTGAAATCAAATGCGGGCGATTATAGCGGATTTTTAAGGGTTTGTGAGGATGGAGGTGGTTTGCGGACGGGTAAAAATGCCGTCTGAAACAGTTTTCAGACGGCATTTGACTTACTCTGCACGCCCTTGCCTGATTTGTTCGACTGCAAACTCCGTCTGCCGCTTGGGATGATGTGTGAAAAACAATTTATTTGAAATTGTCTCGGCTTTTTTCGGTACGACAGCCAAAATCTTACCTGCCAAATTACCCTCACGGGTTTGCCAAGCATCCAAAAACTGCGCCCTGCTCATCGAAACATGACCCAGCGACGGGTCGGCAAGCAAAACCGTATTACCATCTATACCGCGCAATACCGAGAAATGATCATCCTTGCGGTATTTCAGATACACGATGACGGGGATTTTCAACTGCGCAAGCTGCTCGAAAGACAGGGCATAGCCTTTCGCTTCAAAACCCAAATCAGGCATAATGCGCCGCATATCCTCAAACGACGCGCGCATCTGCTCCTTATCCAGCTTTTCCAACACTTCTTCTTCCGTCAGCGTTTGCCCGTAAAAATTGTTCAAAAGCGTCGCCACCGAAGCCGCCCCGCAGGAAAAATCCAAATCCTGCTTTACAATATTGAAATCCCGCCGCGCTTTCCAGCTTTGTATTTTGACTTTGCCGTAGGCTATGGGGTTTTCTTCCGCAAAGGGAAAAGAATGTGCACAAAGCGGCAGGGCGGCGGCGAGGAGCAGGGAAGCGGCAAACCGCCTTTTTTGTTCCATCAAAATCCTCCTGAAAGGCTGCCTGAAATTTCCAAGCAGCCTTTTTGTTTGCTTATTAATCGGATAGTGAGACAAATATAAAGTGGGCGGCAATCATTGCCGTAACGGCAGCCGTAACTGTTTTATTTTCTTCAAACCAAAGCAAGTTGAGAAACATGAACATCAAGAAATATGATGGTTCTTCAGTTTTGCCGCTGCTTTCTTGAGTCAGAAGATAAAATATAGATATGGCGGTTATGCCGATTGCTGTTTTTATTAAAATATATTTGTTTTTCATCATCTTGTATGGTTTTTAATGCAAGTTTCAACAATAAAATTCGGAATAAGATAGAGAGATGTTGATATATCAGATAAATATATAGTGGATTAAATTTAAACCAGTACAGCGTTGCCTCGCCTTGCCGTACTATTTGTACTGTCTGCGGCTTCGTCGCCTTGTCCTGATTTAAATTTACTCCACTATACAAAACAATCAAGAAACTATTGGCGGTATGTATAATCTTGAATTTCTTTTTTTGATGAAATTAAAATAATGAAATATATGGTAAACGTTACAACGGAAGCCTTAGCCTCCCGATTGCAGTATTTCAATTCCAAGATAAATGCCGCATAGAAGATAAAATACTCAAATGGTTTTTTAGCGGCTTAAATATCTTATTTAATCTTATTGATTGTTTTTCCAATAGTTTCCGCAATAAATAATAAGAAATAGAATAATAAACAAACAGAACATGAAAATAAAAATAAATCTTTCATTATCCCAGTAATAAAATTCCAAAGATTTTCCTTATTTCCATCAACAATAAAAATTATCAGTTCATGAATAAAGAATACTGCAAAGAAAATGCTTCCTGCCGTTAGAGATATTTCTAATCTGCTTATTTTCCCTTCGCTATATTTACCTGATAAATAGCCTAAAAAAGCTGCAATCAAATCATCCATTTTAAAAATTTCTGTAAAAACAGGTAATGTCTTTAATTCATTACCTGTTTTGCCATTATTTATCTATGATATAAGCGTTTCTTACCCTTCAGCCTCTTTGGGAAATCAAAGCCCTGCTTAGAACGTATGTTGCACACCCAATTTCAATAGGTAAATCAGATTGCAAATCCAGCAATTTGAATATTGTCATTGTTCCGTGCAAAAGGGATTTTTATTGATGAGTTGTGTACTGGGTTTCAGCTTGGCTTTTTAGATAATCTTTTCACAAGAACATACATCAATACTGTCCAAAAAAAAGATTTGATAAATATATTGCAACATATTTTATTCCACCTCCATCCGAAACAGAAACCAATATATTTTTAATTAATACATAGCTGATTATTACATTTATTATTCCTATAATATATAAGGATCTTGCCAAAATTTTTTTTGATTTTATTTTAGGAATATCTCTTATCCATGCTAAAATACAGCCCAATGTCGAAAAGAAAATAACAGCAAACACTACCTTACCTCCTCTCACTTCCAACCAAACCGATAGCAGGTTTGGTTGGAAGTTGGTTTATTTATTATTTAACGGCGAATGTCAGTGTTCTTACCCGTAGAACCTGCATAACCAGTTATGCCACCAGCAACAGCCCCCACTACTGCACCTCGCATACCATTAATCAGTATTCTTCCTATTTTTTCGAATCCACTATTTCTTCCAAAGATGCAGCAAACGCAGGTTGGGCCTAGACCCAATCTACGTTTGCTGCCGCATCTGATCCCTATTGTTTCTTATCCTTACATCTTCCTGCCTTGTCAACCAAATAAAGACAGAAGACTATACAAAAACTGACCGACATACTGAAAATACCTATCCCCTTCCATGCAATCTCCGCACCATTGACACAATAGACCAGACTGAGAAACAACAAAGCCACAGTGTAAATCAATGTAAAAAATATTGCGTAAAGCGCAATAAAGGGAACTTTTATCTCACGGTTGTTTTTTATAATATATTCAGCAACTTGATTTCCGAATATACCTGATAAAAAATATAGTATTAGATCATCCATTTCGTTTATCTTCTATGTTTTCCCATTGCGGCACTGGAAGACTGATTTAATGCTGCACCATTTGCACGAATAACTGCATTAGGAATAGCATTTCCCCCTTTCCAAGCAGAACGAGCAAAAGCACTAGTAGTAATCCCTGCGCCGCGCAACATCGCACTGCTATATCCGCCTCCTATCATACCGCCAGCGGTTGCAGCTAAGGTACTTCTTGTTGAAGCAAATTGCCCTGTTTTAATTTTAGAAATGCCGTGATTAGCCCAGGCACTAATTGCCCCTCCCATCAAAGCACCTGCCACAATAGGAAGAAACGCCCCCTCAGTCTCCTTCATCTCCTTTTGAGAAAGCTCCGCCAACTGCATCGGCGCATCTGCCTGCGTGTGGAACACTTGGTTTTCAAATGTCTGATTGTCCAAGCCGTTTGCCATTGCGGGGGCAATCATAGACAGCATCATTACGGCTGCGGTGATTTGTTTTTTCATAACAACTCCTTTGGATTACAACGTTGGAAAATCAAAACCTGCTTAAAATGTATGCTGTACGCCCAATTTCAGTTCGGAACTGCTTTGCCCTGAAACCTTGAAACGTACGGATGCGTTTAAAGCCGTGGTTTTGGTGAAACCGAAACCTGCGCCGAAATGGGCGTAGGTGGATGTGTTTCCGGAGGATTCCCGTTTGCCGTCCGTCCGGTCGGGCTGCCTGCCCAGCCATTGGATGCCTCCGGTCAGGCTGATTCTGTCGTTGGCGGCAAATGAGATGTTGGGGTTGAGCAGCAGGTAGTTGTCCGATTTGTAGCGGATGCCGTCTGAAAGGGTTTTGCTGCCGTTGATACGGTAGGCGGCGGTGAGGGAAAGGACAATCGGATCTATGGCTTTGTAGGTGGTGGCGCCGATGAGCCACGATTTTCCCGACGAGGCTTTGTTGCGCGATTTTTCGTAAACCGTGCTTTCGAGAAAAGCGATGAGTGCGGGGTTTTTGCCGTCTTTGAGGAAGGTATGGCTGATGCCGGCAGATATGTCGGACATCTGTTTGTTGCGGGTTTTGCCGTTGCCGTCGAGTTTGCGTTCTTCGTGCCACAGATAGCTGCCGCTGCCGTAAATGTCGGTATTGCCGGTCAGTCCGTAGCGCAAACCGAGCGTGCCGGCGAGCATATCGGTATTGCTGCCGTTTTCTTGGATTTCGGTCGGAATGGGGATAAACGAGGTTGCGCCGGTTTGAATGTAAACCGGTGCGGCAAGTGCGGCGCGGCTGTTTTCGCTATTCAGGTAGGTAAGGGAAGTTTCCAGTTTCCATTTTCCCTTGTCGGTCATTATGTCTTCAATCGTCAAGGGCAGGTCGGCATAAGTGGATAAAGGCAGGATGGCGGGCAAGGCGGACAAAAAGATACGTTTCATATTTCCTCTTATTGATATTAATTCTTATTTAAGAATAGTAATGAATATCCAATAATTCTGTCTAAATAAATTTTTAAATCAAAAAAAACGATATATTTGTTTTTATCAATTATGTTTTGATATGCCGTCTGAAAAGTTTGTGAAAAACAGTTACAATCCGCCACATGAAAAAACGCAATAATCCTCTTCCTCTGTTGAACGGTGTCAAACCCAGTTATTTGGTGCTGCCGCATGAAAAGCAGTTTTACGGGCTGCCGCTGCTGCATTTTCTGTGCATCCGCTTTCCTTTTGTGGGCGCGGACGATTGGCGCAGGCGGTTGAACAGCGGTTTTGTGGTCGGTTCGGATGGTGCGGCGTTGGACGAACATTCTTTGTTCGAGCCGGGTAAGGTGATGTTTTATTATCGGGAAACCAGCAGTGAGGATGAGCCGCGTATTCCGTTTGAAGAAAAGATTTTGCATATTGATGAGCATTTGATTGTGGTGGACAAGCCGCATTTTCTGCCCGTCATCCCCAGCGGGCGTTTTTTGAGGGAAACGCTGCTCACACGTCTGCGCCTGCGTCCTGAATTGCAGCATTTGAATGTTGAAGACATTACGCCGCTGCACCGCTTGGACAAGGATACGGCAGGCGTGATGCTGCTGTCGCACAATCCTGCCACGCGCGGGGCTTATCAGACGATGTTTCAAAACAAAACGGTATGGAAAACGTATGAGGCACTTGCGCCGACAAGGACGGATTTGCCGTATCCGATCGATGTGGTTTCGCGTTTGGTGAGGGGTGAAAAATTTTTTACGACGCAAGACGCGGAAGGCGAACCAAACGCACATACGACGGTCGAACTGATTGAAAACAGAGGGGAATTCAGCCTTTACCGCCTTACGCCGCATACCGGCAAGAAGCACCAGTTGCGCGTGCATATGATGGGTTTGGGTATGCCGCTGTTGAATGACGCGCTCTATCCCGTGCCGTCTGAAGCGGGAAGCGAGGATTATCGGAAACCTTTGAAGCTATTGGCAAAAAAGATTGCGTTTGCAGATCCTTTGTCGGGTCGGGAAAGGGTGTTTTGCAGCGGGTTTTGCCTATAATGAGAGGGAATGCAAACCCGTATCGGCAGATGCCGCCGATACGGGTTTTATATTAGGGGCTGTACTAGATTAGCAGATATGTTACCCTCAAAGTATGAAGATAACACACTGCAAATTAAAGAAAAAAGTACAAAAAGAACTGCTCCGTTTTTTTGTACTGGAAGTTACCGCCCGTTCTGCCGCCGATATTTTGGGTATCCATCCCAATTCGGCACACCGTCCCGGCAGCTAAAAATCCTACGGGATTGGTGTGGAATTTAGGGCTAATCTAGTACAGCCCCTTATATTATTGATGCCGTCTGAAAGGGGTTTTATCCGTTCAGGCATACGGGAGCGAAGCGGAGGATGGTGTCGCGCAGGACGATGAGTTTGCCGTGAAAGAAATGCGTGGAACCGGCGATGGTAATGACGGGCAAATCTTGCGGTTCGGCCCATTTCAGGGCTTTTTCGATTTCGACGACTTCATCTTCCGCGCCGTGTATCATCAGCGTTTTGGCAACATCGGGAACGGCTGACGGTTCCGGACGGTCGGTATAGTGGCAGACTGCTGCGCCCATGAGCAGTAACAGGTCGGGTATGCGCTCTTGTGCGGCAAATGTGGCGACATAACCGCCGAAGGAGAAGCCGGATAAGGCAAATTCGGGGGCTTCGGGATGTTGGGCACGGGCATAATCGATGACGGCGAGGCAGTCTTGCGTTTCTCCGCGTCCGTAATCGTGTGTACCTTCGCTGTTGCCTACGCCGCGAAGGTTGGGCAGGTAGCAGTGGAATCCGAGTTTGCTCAATGCTTTGGCAGCGGTTTGGATGACTTTGTTGGTGTTTGTCCCGCCCTGGAGGGGGTTGGGATGATTGATGACGGCAACACCGCGTGCCGGTACTTGTTCGGACGGGATATGGATGGTTTCCAAAATGCCGGCAGGACCGGATATGTGTATGGTTTCGGGTTTCAGCATAATGATTTCCTCTTGATTTTCCGCATGTTCCGATGCGGCCGTGAAGATAGTTGCTTAAAGGTAGAAATGCTTGCCGTTGTTGGGGTTGGATGCTTTCAGGTCGGCGAGCATGCGGTGGAAGTCCAATCCGTATGCGTTACTCAGTTTGTCGGCACGTTTTTTGAGTTTGTCTATGTTTTGCTCTTTGGGGCTGCTTTGGAAAGCCATTACCGCGACATTGCCGTGACTTTCGGCAGGAAGTTCCAATACGCGCCCTTCAAAAACGCTCAACAACCGTTCAATGAAGCGTTGATAGCGTTTATCGCCGCTCCACCAGTTGGTAACGAATATGCCGTCTGAAGAGAGTGCGTTTCGGCAGTCTCGGAAGAACGGTTCTTCAACCAGCGTATCGATGATTTGTTCGCCGTCGAATCCGTCCACCAAGATGATATCGGTGTTGTGGCGGAAGACTTTGATGTACTCTGCACCGTCTGCTTCAATAATTTCAAATTTCTCGCCCTCGAAAGGCAACTCAAATAGGTTGCGGGCAATGGCGATGACCTGCGGATTGATGTCCACGGCAGTTTGACGCGTATCGGGCAGGTAGGTATCTATCCAGCGTGCAAACGAGCCGCCGCCCAAGCCGATTTGGGTGATATGTTGCGGCAGGCGTTCCGCAAACAGCAGCCAGCCCATCATCGCGCGGCTGTAAGAGAGCACCAGCTCGGACGGGTGGTCGAGGTTCATCGAGCTTTGAACGGTGTCGCTGCCCAAGTGAAGCGAACGGATATTGCCTTCTTCGGAAATGCCGACTTCGGGAAAGCCGGATTTTGCAGGACGCAGGCGGCGGTAGGGATGTCTTGCCATCGGTGTGAACGGTCGGTTTGAAAGGCGGATATTTTATCAGAACGGCAGTGCTTGTCCTGCTTCAAATTAATTTCTTTTCAAATAAATTACTTATTCGGATTTGCCGGGGCTTTCGGATAAATTTCTTGCCAAAGTGTGAAGTTGTCTGCATAATTCACTTTCTTTGCCGGTATAGCTCAGTTGGTAGAGCACCTGACTTGTAATCAGGGGGTCCCGAGTTCGACTCTTGGTGCCGGCACCATTTCTGCTGATGGTGTTGCAAAACATTTCAGTAAGCCGGTATAGCTCAGTTGGTAGAGCACCTGACTTGTAATCAGGGGGTCCCGAGTTCGACTCTTGGTGCCGGCACCAGATTTGACAGCCCGATTGTGTAAAACAGTCGGGCTGTTTTGCATTTGCGGCACGGTCGGTGGCAGGGCTGCGGGCATTTCACTATAATAGCCCGTTTCAAACTGAAAAGGCCGTCTGAAAAGGGCGGGGTAACAATATCTGATGATTACTGTGAACACACTGCAAAAAATGAAGGCGGCGGGCGAAAAAATCGCCATGCTGACCGCTTACGAATCCAGTTTTGCCGCGCTGATGGACGATGTCGGCGTGGAAATGCTGCTGGTCGGCGACTCTTTGGGTATGGCGGTTCAAGGGCGGCAGTCGACGCTGCCGGTCAGCCTGCGCGATATGTGCTATCACACCGAATGTGTAGCACGCGGTGCAAAAAATGCGATGATTGTCAGCGATTTGCCGTTTGGTGCATATCAGCAAAGTAAGGAACAGGCGTTTGCCGCCGCCGCCGAACTGATGGCGGCAGGAGCGCATATGGTCAAGCTCGAAGGCGGCGTGTGGATGGCGGAAACGACTGAATTTCTGCAAATGCGCGGCATTCCGGTCTGCGCCCACATCGGTCTGACACCGCAATCCGTGTTTGCCTTCGGCGGATATAAAGTTCAGGGTCGCGGCGGCAAGGCGCAGGCGTTGCTTGACGATGCCAAGGCGCATGATGATGCGGGGGCGGCGGTCGTGCTGATGGAGTGTGTTCCTGCGGAACTGGCAAAAAAGGTAACTGAATCCGTTTCTTGTCCTACCATCGGTATCGGCGCGGGTGTGGATTGCGATGGGCAGGTTTTGGTGATGCACGATATGCTCGGTATTTTTCCGGGCAAGACGGCGAAATTCGTCAAAAACTTTATGCACGGGCAAAGCAGCATTCAGGCGGCGGTTCGGGCGTATGTTGCCGAAGTCAAAGCCAAAACCTTCCCTGCTGTGGAACATAGGTTTAAATTATGAATGTAAACAAAGATTTTTTTCTTGCAAAAGACGGCCATCCAAGCCTGAAACAGTTTTATTTTATTGGCGCGCCATTTGAAAAAGCACTGGATCTCTATTTGAAAAGATTAATGGATTTAAGCGACTTTTATCAGAATTTAAAACCGAAACTATCGTATTTGGATGAGGAATATACCCTCAGTCAGAAATTGGATTTCTTGAATCCGCTTGAGATTACCGGATCATCCAAATATTTATTGTTGGAAACGCAGTCTGATTGGTCATTGCTAATAGACAATAATCGGAACGGCACAGACTTTTCAAGTGTGCCGTATGAAGCCTTGCTGTGGAAAATCAGATTATTGACTATGTACTTACGCCCATATTTTGGCAAAGATGAATTCGGTGCGGTCTCATTTACCCTATATGAGGGCAGCAAACAGGTTTCCCGTCATGACTGCGAAACCAGAAATGTTATGCTGCATAAAGAAACCAGTCGTGTCGAGTTTATGGAATATGGCACGCCGCTGCCGTTTGAACAGACAGAAAAATATACCGAAAGACTCAAAAAAAACAGGCTGACTGTGGAGATGATCGAAGAATATTGCAAACATTTAGGCATTTCATTATTTGATTTGGACTTCTACCAGTCCAAAGCCGCCCTTATTGAGATATTGAGAAACAAATAACTTCCATCTCTTCAAAAAGACAGTCTGAAAAATATTCAGGCTGTCTTTTAACGTCGGCAGCTTTTTGCAGACTGAACAAGGTCTGCTGCCGATGCCGTCTGAATGCCGTTTCAGACGGCATTTTGTTTTGCCGTGCGCGGCGCGTATAATCTGCGCGTTTTGTCGGGCAGGAAGCCCGAAGGATAAGGATTACCGTTATGCAAATCATACATACCATTCGAGAACTGCGCGCGTGGCGTAAAAATGCGGGAAAGGTGGCATTTGTGCCGACCATGGGCAATCTGCATGAAGGGCATCTTGCCCTCGTTCGCGAAGCCAAAAAACGCGCCGACAACGTTGTTGTCAGCATATTCGTCAACCGCCTGCAATTCGGTCAGGGCGAGGATTTCGACAAATATCCGCGTACTTTGCAGCAGGATGCGGACAAACTTGCCGCCGAAGGCGTTGCCGTTGTTTTCGCGCCCGATGAGAAAGAACTCTATCCGAACGTGGAGCAACGGTATAACGTCGAACCGCCCAACCTGCAAAATGAGTTGTGCGGCAAGTTCCGTCCGGGACATTTTCGTGGGGTGGCAACGGTTGTTTCTAAATTGTTCCATATCGTTTCCCCGGACATCGCCTGTTTTGGTAAGAAGGATTACCAGCAGCTCGCTGTGATTAAAGGTTTTGTCGAGGATTTGAATTTTGATGTTGAAATAGTGCCTGTCGATACAGGGCGCGCGGAAGACGGGTTGGCACTGTCCAGCCGCAACCAGTATTTGAGTGCGGCGGAGCGTGCCGAAGCACCGCGCCTGTACCGCGAGCTGCAGGCGGTTGCCGAATCGCTGAAGCAGGGCGGTTTGGATTATGCGGGTTTGGAGCGGCAGGCTGCCGACCATTTGACTGCTGCGGGCTGGGTGGTCGATTATGTGGAAATCCGCCGCGCCGATACGCTCGAAGTGGCGCGGGCGGGAGATAAGAAACTGGTGGTCTTGGCCGCCGCCCGTCTGGGGACGACGCGCCTGATTGACAATGTGGAAGTCGTCCTGCCTTAGCCCGTCGGAACCAGGAATGCCGTCTGAAGCGGATTTGCGTTTCAGACGGCATTTTGCCGTCGGCTGTGCTTCGGAATCATGTCGAAAAATAGACGGAATGAAATAAATTTCTTTTTGTTCAATAAATTAAACTGTCAAACCAAATGATAAGGCAAGGATTGTCCTGCATCGTATGCAGGCAAATCGACGCAATCCCAAAACGCAGCCCTGCCTTCGGGCGGGTTTCGCAAATCTACAAACGATTCTGCTTGTGATAAAGTTACGCCTGATTATATGCCGTCTGAAAGTTCGGACGGATGTCGGATAAAGGATGATTATGCTACCTAACCGTTTCAAAATGTTAACTGTGTTGACGGCAGCCTTGATTGCCGGACAGGTGTCTGCCGCCGGAGGCGGTGCGGGGGATATGAAACAGCCGAAGGAAGTCGGAAAGGTTTTAAGGAAACATCAGCGTTACAGCGAGGAAGAAATCAAAAACGAACGCGCACGGCTTGCGGCAGTGGGCGAACGGGTTAATCAGATATTTACGTTGCTGGGAGGGGAAACCGCCTTGCAAAAGGGGCAGGCGGGAACGGCACTTGCCGCCTATATGCTGATGTTGGAGCGTACAAAATCCCCCGAAGTTGCCGAACGTGCCTTGGAAATGGCCGTGTCGCTGAATGCGTTTGAACAGGCTGAGATGATTTATCAGAAATGGCGGCAGATTGAGCCTATACCGGGTGAGGCGCAAAAACGGATGGCATGGTTGCGGAGCGTGCTGAAAGGAGAAGAAAATCAACGTTTGGACGGGCTGGAAGAGATATTGGCGCAGGCGGATGACGGGCAAAACCGCAGGATATTTTTGCTGCTGGCGCAAGCCGCCGTGCAGCAGGACGGATTGGCGAAAAAAGCATCGGAGGCCGTCCACCGCGCGGCGTTGAAATATGAACATCTGCCCGAAGCGGCGGTTGCCGATGTGGTTTTTAACGTGCAAGTGCGGGAAAAAGATAAAGCAATCGCGGCATTGCAACGCTTGGCAAAACTTGATACAGAAATACTACCACCGACCCTGGTAACCTTGCGTCTGGTTGCGCGCCGTTATCCCGAGATACTCAGCGGTTTTTTCGAGCAAACAGACACCAAAAACCTTTCAACCGTTTGGCAGGAAATGGAAATTATGAACCTTGTTTCCCTGCGCAGGCCCGATGATGCATATGAACGCTTGAAAGTGTTGCTGGATGCCAATCCGAATGCGGATCTGTATATTCAGGCGGCAATATTGGCGGCAAACCGGAAAGAAGATATTTCCGTTATCGACGGCTATGTCGAAAAGGCATACGGCAGGGGGACGGAGGAACAGCGGAGCAGGGCGGCGATGACGGCGGCGATGATGTATGCCGACCGCAGGGATTATGCCAAAGTCAGGCAGTGGCTGAAAAAGGTGTCCGCGCCTGAATACCTGTTCGACAAAGGCGTGCTGGCGGCTGCGGCGGCTGCCGAATTGGACGGCGGCGGGGCGGCCTTGCGGCAGATCGGGAAGGTCAGGAAGCTGCCGGAACAGCAGGGACGGTATTTTACGGCAGACAATTTGTCCAAAATACAGATGCTCGCCCTGTCGAAGCTGCCCGACAAACGGGAAGCCCTGATTGGGCTGAACAAGATCGTCGCCAAACTTTCGGCGGCGGGAAGCGCGGAACCTTTGGCAGAAGCATTGGCACAGCGTTCCATTTTTTACGAGCAGTCAGGCAAACGGAAAAAAATGATTGCCGACCTTGAAACCGCGCTCAAACTTACGCCCGACAATGCACAAATTATGAATAATCTGGGCTACAGCCTGCTGACCGATCCCAAGCGTTTGGACGAAGGCTTCGCCCTGCTTCAGACGGCATACCAAATCAACCCGGACGATACCGCCGTCAACGACAGCATAGGCTGGGCGTATTACCTGAAAGGAGACGCGGAAAGCGCGCTGCCGTATCTGCGGTATTCGTTTGAAAACGACCCCGGGCCCGAAGTTGCCGCCCATCTGGGCGAGGTGTTGTGGGCATTGGGTGAACGCGATCAGGCGGTTGACGTGTGGACTCAGGCGGCACACTTTACGGGAGACAAAAAAATATGGCGGGAAACGCTCAAACGCTACGGAATCACATTGCCCGAACTTTTCCGAAAACATCGGAAATAATGCCGTCTGAACATGGAAGGCGCGGTTGGAAAAAAGACGGCGGCCGCATTCCGCTCCGGCAAATGCCAACGCCTCTGTTTTAAAGGATGTTGTCCACGCAGGTAGGATTTCAATCGGTAAGGAAATTTTCATGAAACATACTGTATCAATAGCGGCAATCCTGCTTTTGTCGGCCTGTGCGCAGTTGCCGCAGGACAGTGCAGGCCTGTGGCAGCCGTCCGAACACATCAGCAGTTTTGCAGCGGAAGGGCGGTTGGCAGTTAAAGCGGAAGGGAAAGGTTCGTATGCAAATTTCGATTGGACATACCAACCGCCCGTGGAAACCATCAATATCAACACCCCTTTGGGCAGTACGCTCGGACAGTTGTGTCAAGACAAAGACGGTGCGTTGGTAGTGGATGCTAAAGGAAATGTTTATCAGGCAGAGAGTGCGGAAGACTTGAGCAGGCAGCTAGCCGGTTTCAAACTACCAATCCAATATCTGCATATCTGGGCAGAAGGCAGGCGTGTGGCGGGTGCACCTTACCGCATCCTGCCGGACGGTATGCTGGAGCAATACGGTTGGACAATCGGCAGAACCGCAGGCAGCGGAGGAAAAACCCGCATCCTGCAATTGGACAACGGGAAATTGAACATCAGGCTGGTTTTCACCGAAATTGGAATGCCGTCTGAAACCGAAACCCCGGAACGTTGTGCGGCGCGCACGAGATAAGGCGGACAGATGAATATTGCGGACGGACGGCAGGCGTTTCCCGCACCTGCAAAACTGAATCTCGATTTGAGGATTACTGGAAGGCGGGAAGACGGTTATCACAATATCGAAAGCATATTCTGCCTGATAGATTTGCAGGATACCGTATATTTGAAACCAAGGGACGACGGCAAAATCATCCTGCACAATCCGGTTGATGGAATGCCGCAGGAGGCGGATTTAAGCTACCGTGCCGCATCGTTGCTGCAAAAATATGCACGCACCCCTACCGGCGTGGAGATATGGCTGGACAAAAAAATTCCGACCGGGGCCGGTTTGGGCGGAGGAAGCTCGGATGCGGCAACCGTTTTGCTGGTGTTGAACCGTTGGTGGCAGTGCGGTCTGACGCAGCGGCAGCTCATTGATTCGGGCGCGGCTTTGGGGGCGGACGTACCATTTTTTATTTTCGGCAAAAATGCGTTTGCGCGGGGTATAGGCGACAGGCTGGACGAAATGGATATTCCGAAACAGTGGTATGTCATCGTCAAACCGCCCGTCCACGTTTCCACCGCAAAAATTTTCACACACGAAGGCTTGACACGAAATTCCGCCTCAAGCATAATGCCGACTTTCCAAAACCTGCAACCGTTTAGAAATGATATGCAGGCAGTTGTATTTAAAGAATACCCTGAAGTTTGGAAAGCCTATTCCGAGTTGTCCCGATATGGATTTGCCTTAATGACAGGTTCTGGTGCGTGTGTATTCACGGCGTGTCAAGATAGGAATAGCGCATACAATATATACCGACAAGTTTCAGGTTTGTACGAGGCATATTTGGCAGAGGGTCTTTCAAAACATCCTTTGTTGTCCGTATAAACATTGTTGGGGAGTCGTCAAGCGGTTAAGACACTGGATTTTGATTCCAGCATGCGAAGGTTCGAATCCTTCCTCCCCAGCCAAGCCAAACAAGTTGGGGAGTCGTCAAGCGGTTAAGACACTGGATTTTGATTCCAGCATGCGAAGGTTCGAATCCTTCCTCCCCAGCCATATTTCCTTGGGGAGTCGTCAAGCGGTTAAGACACTGGATTTTGATTCCAGCATGCGAAGGTTCGAATCCTTCCTCCCCAGCCAGATAAAAGCGTGTAAGCTTGCTTACACGCTTTTTGTTTTATAGAAATAAAAATATTGAAATGCCTTTGTTTGTGTCGGATGTTGCAGGTATAATGTCGGGCTTGGTACAAGCGGAGGGAAGCATTGTGTTTTCTGAGCGGAAGTTAAACATAAAATCAGGTGAGAATATGGCTGCGTACGACAGTTTGATGGTATTTACAGGCAATGCCAATCCCGAATTGGCACAACGTGTTGTCAAGCATTTGGACATTTCTTTGGGCAATGCTTCCGTTTCCAAGTTTTCAGACGGTGAAGTTGCCGTCGAACTGTTGGAAAACGTACGCGGTCGCGATGTTTTCATCCTTCAGCCTACTTGCGCGCCGACCAATGACAACCTGATGGAAATCCTGACAATGGCGGATGCGCTCAAGCGCGCTTCGGCAGGCCGTATTACCGCAGCCATTCCGTATTTCGGCTATGCGCGCCAAGACCGCCGTCCGCGTTCCGTCCGCGTTCCGATTTCTGCCAAACTGGTGGCAAATATGCTGTATTCGGCAGGTATCGACCGTGTTTTGACTGTCGATTTGCATGCCGACCAGATTCAAGGTTTCTTCGATATTCCGGTGGACAATATTTATGCTACCCCGATTCTGTTGAACGACATCAAGCAGCAGCGGATTGAAAATCTGACCGTCGTCAGCCCGGACATCGGCGGTGTCGTCCGCGCCCGTGCCGTGGCAAAATCCCTGAATGCCGACTTGGCAATCATCGACAAACGCCGCCCGAAAGCTAATGTGGCGGAAGTCATGAACATCATCGGCGACATTCAAGGCAGAACCTGTCTGATTGTGGACGATATGATTGACACTGCAAATACGCTGTGCAAAGCCGCCGTCGCCCTGAAAGAGCGCGGTGCAGAACGTGTCTTGGCATATGCCAGCCACGCCGTGTTCTCCGGAGAGGCGGTCAGCCGTATCGCCTCATCCGAAATCGACCAGGTGGTCGTAACCGATACCATTCCTTTGTCTGAAGCGGCTAAAAACTGCGACCGTATCCGTCAGGTAACGATTGCCGGTCTGTTGGCTGAAACCGTCCGCCGCATCAGTAATGAAGAATCCGTCTCATATCTTTTCAATGAAGAAGTGATGACAGGCAGCATGCTGCTGCCGTAACCCCGATGCCGTCTTAAGCTGGTCGCGGCCGATGACGGTAGTTTTATTTAAATTGGAGTATTTAACATGACTTATGAAATTCAAGCCTCTGTTCGTGAAGCACAAGGCACTGGTGCGAGCCGCCGCCTGCGTCGCGAAGGCCAAATCCCCGGCATTCTGTACGGTGAAGGTCAAGAGCCCGTTGCAATTGCTGTGGATCACAAAACTGTATTCTACGCATTGGAAAAAGAATCTTTCCATACAGCGTTGATTAAATTGTCTCTGAACGGCGAAACCAAAGACGTTATCGTCCGCGATTTCCAAATGCACCCGTTCCGCCGCGAAGTTCAACACATCGACTTCCAAGCTGTGAAAGCCGATCAACTTGTACGTATCCGTGTTCCCCTGCACATTGTTAACGCTGAAAATTCTCAAGCCGTTAAATTGCAAGGCGGTCGCGTATCTCTGCTGAACACGACTGTTGAAGTGGTTGCGTTGCCTGCCAATATCCCTGCTTTCTTGGATTTGGATTGTGCCGAAGTGGTTGCCGGCGACATTCTGCATCTGTCCGACATCAAACTGCCTGAAGGTGTAGAAAGCGTTTCCCTGAAACGTAACGAAAATCTGGCTGTTGCTACCGTTACCGGTAAAAAACGCTAATTGATTTCAGCAGCAGGGCGGCGCGTATGCAATACGTACCGCCCTGTTGTTTTATGCCGTCTGAACCATGTTTCAGACGGCATCTCTTTATTTGTTGGAAAAGCGGGATATTTGAAACGGCGGATTACTGCCCTGTCAGACGCACCCAAAGCCTTTGCCACCGGCTTCTTTTTTTTACATTTTCCAGTGCGACAATTTCTTTTTCGGCAATGGTGTATCCGTTTTGCCTGATTTTGATTTTTCCTAAAATCTGCCCCTTTTTTACCGGGGCGGGAATTGGCTGTATGGTTTCCAAAATTTGTTCGGCTGTTTTCGCTTCCTTATGTGGCAGAGTGATGTAGGCTTCTTTGAGGAAGCCTGCGCGGACGGTTTTTTTGCTGCCTCCGGAAATTTGGATTTGGGCAACGGTTTTGCCTTTCGGATATATTTTGGGCGTATCGAAGGCCTGCAATGCCCAGTTCAGCAGCTTGCTGTTGTCTGATGCGCGTGTTTCCGCCGATTCCGAACCCAATGTGATGGCAAGGATGTGCCTGCCGTTGCCGGAGTATGACACGGCAAGGTTGTAGCCGCCGCTTTTTGTGTGTCCGGTTTTCAGACCGTTTACATTGTTGTCCCTATATAAAAGGATATTGCGGTTGTTTTGTTCTATATTTTTGAATTTGAAAGATTTGATGGAAAACAGCGGGTAATATTCCGGAAAGTCGCGCATCAATGCTTCAGACAGCAGGGCGAGATCGCGGGCGGTGGAAACCTGTCCTTCTCTACTCAAGCCTGTAGGGTTTTTGAATACAGTGTTCTTCATGCCCAGGCGTCGGGCTTCTTTGTTCATTTGTTGCACAAAATTTTCAATCGAGCCGTTGCCCAGCCGGCCGGCAAGGGTTAGGGCGGCATCGTTTGCGGATAGGGCAATCATGCCTTTTAAGAGTTTGTCGGTGCTGACCGTATCGCCGGGACGGGCAAACATTCTGCTGCCTTCTGAAGCCCATGCGGATTCGGGTATTTTTAAGTTTTCTTCAGATTGGATATTTCCCGATTTCATGTTTTTGAAAACCAGATATGCGGTCATCAATTGCGCCAGTGCCGCCGGTTCGACAGGGGTATTGATGTTTTTGGCGGATAAAGTCTGCCTGCTTTGAAGGTCGATAACGATGTGTGCCGCTGTGAGGGTTTCAGGTGTTTGGAGTGTGGGGGCGGCGTGTACCGTCGGTCTGTTGGGCGCGGGCGATGCAGCTATTGCGTGAGAAACGCCTAAGATGATGGAAAGCAGGACGGGCAGGATTTTATGTGCTGTCATGAAATATTCTAATTGTGTGAGTGTTTCAGCCTGCCGATTATACGCTTAGGGTGTCTGATCGGGCGGATTTTTCTTGCTTTCGCGCCGTCTTGGGCGTATGGTTTTGGGTTTTGCGATTTTAATAAACCGATTATCCCATATTGAATTATGAACACGCCCCTTCCTTATTCCGATTACCTCATCCGCATCCTGACGGCATCTGTCTATGATGTTGCGGTCGAAACGCCTTTGGAAACGGCACGCAGCCTTTCTGTACGTTTGAAAAACAACATCCTTTTGAAACGCGAAGATTTGCAGCCGGTTTTTTCGTTCAAAATACGCGGCGCGTACAACAAAATGTCCAAGTTGCCGAAAGATGCGCTCGCTTGCGGCGTGATTGCGGCAAGTGCGGGCAACCATGCCCAAGGCGTGGCGTTGTCCGCACAGCGTTTGGGCTGCCGTGCCGTTATCGTTATGCCGGAGACTACGCCGAAAATTAAAGTGGATGCGGTTAAAAGCCGTGGCGGCGAGGTGGTTTTGCGGGGTGTTTCATACAACGATGCCTACGATTATGCGATGGAGCTGGCGGAACAGGAAGGGCTGACCTATATCGCACCGTTTGACGATCCTGATGTGATTGCGGGACAGGGGACGGTGGGGATGGAAATTGTCAGCCAGCATCCCGATCCAATCCGCGCCGTATTCGTACCGATAGGGGGGGGCGGTTTGGCAGCGGGCGTGGCGGCATTTATCAAGCAGGTCCGTCCCGAAATCAAAGTTATCGGCGTTCAGACCAACGATTCCTGCTGTATGAAGCAGTCGGTCGAAGCGGGCGAAATCGTCCATTTGAAGGATGTCGGGCTGTTTTCAGACGGCACGGCGGTCAAAGTCGTCGGAGACGAAACCTTCCGCCTCTGCAAAGAACTTTTGGATGAAATCATTACAGTCGATACCGATGCGGTTTGCGGTGCGGTCAAGGATATTTTTGATGACACGCGCAGCATTACCGAGCCGGCCGGCGCGTTGGCGTTGGCGGGTCTAAAAGCCTATATTGCCCGAGAAGGCGCGGAAAACCAAACCCTGATTGCCGTTACCAGCGGCGCGAATATGAATTTTCACCGTTTGCGTCACGTTTCGGAACGCAGCGAATTGGGAGAGGGCAACGAAGGTATTTTTGCCGTTACCATCCCCGAAGAACGCGGCAGCTTCCTTAAGTTTGTCAATATATTGGGAAATAGGAATATTACCGAGTTCAACTACCGCTACGGGGACGATGAAAAAGCGCATATCTTTGTCGGACTTCAAGCGGCAGGCCCGCAGGATTTGGCGGTTATCGGCAGCCGGTTGGATGAAGCGGGATTGCCCAATGTCGATTTGACCGATGACGAGATTGCCAAAATCCATATCCGCTATATGGTCGGAGGGCGGACGGACAAAGTAGAAAACGAGCGTTTGGTCAGTTTTGAGTTTCCGGAGCGTCCGGGGGCGTTGGCGCGCTTTTTGAACCATATGCAGGGCGGTTGGAACATTACGCTCTTCCATTACCGCAACCACGGTGCGGATTACGGGCGGATTTTGGTCGGTATCGACGTGCCGCCGCACGATGCCGCCGCATTTGACGGTTTCTTGGAAAGTCTGGGATACAGCTATCACGAGGAAACGCAAAATGCCGCGTACAAGCTGTTTCTTGCCTGACGCTTGAAAGCACAATGCCGTCTGAAAGCCTTTCAGATGGCATTGTGTTTTCAGGATTAAATCGAATATTCAATCAGCTCGTTTTGAGAGAAGACATAAACCTGTTTCGGAATTAAGTTTAATTCTTTGCCTTCGGCGATTGGGTAACGCGCGGCATCGCTGCCAGCCAGCGTGATGTGCACGTCCTGTTTGCCGTGTTTCACTAAAACGTGCGTCAATGCGCCGACGGCGTGGATTTTTTCAATTTCGGCACAAATCATCGGGGTTTCGTGTTCGGCGGCGATCTGCCATTCGTGCGGACGGATATAGCCGGTGGCGGTTTGCTCCTGCCATTTGTATTGCGCGTCCAATTTCCACGCGAAGCCGTTGTAATGCCATAAGCCTTTTTCGATGCGTCCCTCAAATGCGTCGGTTTCGCCTAAAAACTCGGTAACGAAGGCGTTTTCAGGTTTGCGGTAAATGGCTTCGGCACTGCCGGTTTGTTCGATTTTGCCGTGGTTCATCACGACAATTTCGTCGGAAACTTCGAGGGCTTCTTCTTGGTCGTGCGTAACCAAAATGCTGGTTACGCCCAAGTTGTGATGAATGTCGCGCAACCAGGTGCGTAATTCTTTGCGTACTTTGGCATCCAGCGCGCCGAAGGGTTCGTCCAAAAGCAGGAGTTTCGGTTCGACCGCAAGCGCGCGGGCGAGGGCGATGCGTTGGCGTTGGCCGCCGGAGAGCTGGTGCGGATAGGATTTGGCGAGGTGGGAGAGCTGCACGAGTTTGAGCAATTCTTCGACTTTGGTGCGGATTTGTTCTTTGGACGGGCGTTCGGACTTGGGCAATACGGTCAAACCGAAGGCGACGTTGTCAAACACGTTCATGTGGCGGAAGAGGGCGTAGTGTTGGAACACGAAGCCGACTTTGCGGTCGCGGACGTGTTTGGCGGTTACGTCTTGCCCGTCAAACAGAATCTTGCCGCCGTCGGCGTTTTCCAGTCCGGCGATAATGCGTAAAAGCGTGGTTTTGCCGCAGCCGGACGGGCCGAGCAGGGAAACGAGTTTGCCGGTGGGGACGTTGAGGTTGATGTTTTTCAGCGCGTGAAAATTGCCGAAGTGTTTGTTTAAGTTTTGAATGGTGATGCTCATACTGCTTTCCTTTCGGCGGCGGCGAGTTTTTTATCTTGTAATTTGGTGATGATGTTCTGCACCGCCAGCGTCGCCAGTGCTAAAAGTGCCAATACGCCGGAGAGGGCGAATGCGCCGGTGAAGTTGTATTCGTTGTAGAAGATTTCGACCAAAAGCGGGACGGTGTTGGTTTCGCTGCGTATGTGTCCCGATACCACGCTGACCGCGCCGAACTCACCCATCGCGCGGGCGTTGGTAAGGATGATGCCGTAGAGTAACGCCCATTTGATGTTGGGCAGGGTAACGCGCCAAAACATCTGCCAGCCGCTTGCGCCGAGAATCAGCGCGGCTTGTTCTTCGCTGTCGCCCTGCGCCTGCATCAGCGGGATGATTTCGCGTGCGACAAAGGGGAAGGTAACGAACAGCGTCGCCAAAACAATGCCGGGGATGGCGAAGATAATCTGTATGCCTTGCGCTTCCAGCCAGCCGCCCAATGCCGTGTGCGCGCCGAACAATAAGACGAACATCAAACCGGCCACCACGGGTGATACGGAAAACGGCAAATCGAGCAGGGTGGTCAGCAACTGCTTGCCGCGAAAATCAAAACGGGTCAGCAGCCACGCCATCGCCACGCCCAAGACGGCATTGACGGGGACGACAATCAGCGCGGTAATCAGCGTCAATTTGATGGCAGACCACGCTTCGGGATCGCTTAAGGATTTCAGGTACAAATCCCAACCGCCTTTTAAGGCTTCGTAAAACACGGCGACGAGCGGCACGACCAGCATCAGCAGCAGAAAGCCCAAGGCAGTGGCGGTCAGCAGCACGCGCAGCCAGCGCGGTTCGGTCAGGTTGGTATTGGCGGAATAGGGTTTCATGGCGGTGGTGTTCCCCGGTTTGTTGTTTAAGGTGTTCGGATGCCGTCTGAAAAACCGTTTTCGTGGAGCGGATTCGTTTTCAGACAACCTTTTATTGATTAAGGGAATAAAAACGTCTAGCTACCGTCATTCCCGCGCAGGCGGGAATCCACCACAGGGCAACAGGAAAACAGAAAATAAATAAGGCAGCTGAAATTTACCAATGGATTCCCGCCTGCGCGGGAATGACGGTAACAGGTATTTCAGACGACCCCTCAACCCTTCGCACCCGAACGCCTGCTTAACGCCCACTGCATCACGTTCAGCGCAAACAGGATGACAAACGAAACCAGCAGCATAAACAACGCCACCGCCGACGCGCCCTGCACATCGAACTGTTCCAGCTTGCCCGTAATAATCAGCGGCAGGATTTCGGAAACCATCGGAATATTGCCCGCGATAAAAATCACCGAGCCGTATTCCCCCGTTGCCCGCGCGAACATCATGCCCGCGCCGGTCAAGAGTGCCGGCGTGATTTCCGGCAGCAGCACGCGGCGGAACGTCGTGAAGCGGTTTGCCCCCAAAGTTGCCGCCGCTTCCTCATATTCGCCCGACAATTCCTCCAATACCGGCTGCACGGCGCGGACGATAAAGGGCAGGCTGACAACAATCAGCGCAATCCAAATACCGACGGGCGTAAACGCGATTTTGATACCCAAAGGCTCGAAAAAACGGCCTATCCAGCCGTTGGGCGCATACAGGGTTGCCAACGCGATACCCGTAACCGCCGTCGGCAGCGCAAACGGCAAATCGACCAAAGCGTTTACCAACCCTTTGCCCGGAAATTCATAGCGCACCAACACCCACGCCACCAGCGTGCCGAACACGACATTGGTCAGCATCGCATAAAACGACATCCGCAAACTCAGCCACACCGCCGCCAACACGTTCGGCTCGGCAATCGTGTTCCAAAAGCCGCCCCAGCCGATTTCCGCCGCCTTCGCCGCCATCATCGCAAACGGTAAAACCACCAGAAGCGACAGGCACAATACGGTCAGGCCGAGGCTGATTTTGAAGCCGGGAAGGATGCCGGGTGTTTTGAGCAGTAACATGGTCGGTAAGGGTGGAAAATAAAGGCATTACTTTAACGATGCCGTCTGAAAAACGGAAAGAATGGAAAGTTTGGTGCAAAGACGAATTTGTTATAAAGCGGTTGGCAGTTTCTCAAGCGGGCGTGATGTTTTAAAATATAGTGGATTAAATTTAAATCAGGACAAGGCGAGGCAACGCCGTACTGGTTTTTGTTAATCCACTATAACGCCTTGTTTTGACGGAAAACCATCATATAAAGGAACACTTATGCAGATTTTATCTTTTCAGGCGGACATTGCGGAACGTATGCTGGAAGGCACGGAAGGCGAGTCGGTCAACGAAAACGCACAATTCGTCCGCACGGACAACGGCTATTGGATTGCGTGGCATGAAGGCGTGGCGGCACTGCTTGCGCCCGATACGCCGCCGGGCATTCCCTGTTTTTGGGTAGAGGGCGCGGAAAGCCTTGAAGAGTTGTGCGCCATGGTGGAACGCGGCGAGTTTGACGAAGTGGAAGAGTTTGAAGGCGATGATGACGCGTGGCTCGAAGCGGCTAAAGGTTGCGGACACCACGGCGATGCTTGCGCCTGCGGACATTGATTCGGACTTCCCGTAAAAAATGCCGTCTGAAATGTGTTCAGACGGCATTTTGCCGGTTTGCGGCTTATGCGGCAAAACGTTTGGCAACCTCGTCCCAGTTGACGATTTCCCAAAAACCTTTCAGGTAGTTGGGGCGGCTGTTGCGGTAGTCGATGTAATAGGCGTGTTCCCACACGTCGCAAGTCAAGAGCGGCGTGTTTTCGGTGGTCAGCGGCGTAGCGGCGTTGGAAGTGGAAACCAAATCCAATCCGCCGGCAGGGGTTTTCACCAGCCACGCCCAACCGGAGCCGAAAGTACCGGCTGCGCAGGCATTGAACGCTTCTTGGAATTTCTCGAAGCTGCCCCATTTCGCGTCGATGGCGGCGGCCAGTTCGCCGGCAGGCTTGCCTTGACCTTTGGGCGTGAAACCCAGCCAGTAGAAGGTGTGGTTCCAAGTTTGCGCCGCGTTGTTGAACACGCCGCCCGAAGATTTTTTCACAATCTCTTCCAAAGGCAGGTTTTCAAATTCGGTGCCTTTGATTTGATTGTTCAGGTTGGTGATGTAGGTTTGATGGTGTTTGCCGTAGTGGAATTCCAAAGTCTCTTTGCTCAGATGCGGGGACAATGCGTCCAGTTCATAAGGCAGTTGCGGCAGCTTATGTTCCATTTTGTGCTCCTAATATTGTTTTAAATGTTGTATTTTGGCAGTGTTGCTGCAAATAGCTCGGCAGCGCACATATTTTACCTGTTTTGAGGGATGGAAACCAATTAAACCTGCTTTACGCTATAATAGAAGATTGCAATTTCGGCACGACAGATAGGATGTACCATGAACGATTACGCAGCTATGCCGTCTGAAGACCGTGAGGTCGGCGCATTGTCGCTGCCTCCACATTCGATGGAGGCGGAACAATCCGTTTTGGGCGGGTTGATGCTGGAAAATCCGGCATGGGACAGGATTGCCGATGTGGTTTCGGGAGAGGATTTCTATCGCCACGAACACCGCCTGATTTTCCGATCCATTGCCAAACTGATCAATGAGAGCCGTCCTGCCGATGTGATTACGGTTCAGGAAGATTTGCAGCGGAACGAAGAATTGGAAGCGGCAGGCGGATTTGAATATCTGATTACGCTGGCGCAAAACACCCCGTCTGCCGCCAACATCCGCCGCTATGCCGAAATCGTGCGCGAGCGTTCCATCATGCGCCAGCTCGCTGAAGTGGGGACGGAAATCGCACGCAGCGCATACAATCCGCAAGGCAGGGACGCGGGTCAGCTTTTGGACGAGGCGGAAAACAAAGTATTCCAAATCGCCGAAAGCACGGCCAAATCCAAGCAGGGTTTTTTGGAGATGCCCGATTTGCTGAAAGAAGTCGTACAGCGCATCGATATGCTCTACTCGCGCGACAATCCCGATGAAGTAACCGGCGTGCCGACGGGGTTCATTGACCTCGACAAAAAAACCTCGGGCCTTCAGCCCGGAGACCTGATTATCGTCGCCGGCCGCCCGTCTATGGGTAAAACCGCCTTTTCTATCAATATCGCCGAACACGTTGCCGTAGAAGGCAAGCTGCCCGTTGCCGTTTTCTCGATGGAAATGGGCGGTGCGCAGTTGGTTATGCGTATGCTCGGTTCGGTCGGACGCTTGGATCAAAGCGTCCTGAAAACAGGCAGGTTGGAAGACGAACACTGGGGTCGTCTGAACGAAGCAGTCGTCAAACTCTCCGACGCGCCCATGTACATCGACGAGACCCCGGGTCTGACTGCGCTCGAACTGCGCGCCCGTGCCCGCCGTCTCGCCCGTCAATTTAACAATAAGCTGGGATTAATCGTCATCGACTACCTGCAACTGATGTCGGGTTCGGGGCGTTCGGACAACCGTGCTTCGGAGCTGGGAGAGATTTCACGTTCGCTTAAAGCGTTGGCGAAAGAATTGCAGGTTCCTATCATCGCTTTGTCTCAGTTGAGCAGGACGGTCGAATCGCGTACCGACAAACGCCCGATGATGTCCGACCTTCGCGAGTCTGGCGCAATCGAGCAAGATGCCGACCTGATTATGTTCATGTACCGCGACGAATACTACAACCAAGACTCACCCATGAAAGGCCTTGCCGAATGTATTATCGGCAAACACCGCAACGGTCCGGTCGGAAAAGTTTTCCTGACATGGATGGGGCAGTTTACCAAATTCGACAATGCTGCCTATGTTCCCGAGGAGGCAAAGATAGAAGATTAAATGGTTATATAAAAATTTATTAGGCGAAATCAGGCAAAATCGTTTAAAATCATGCTTAGAGATTGCCCTAAAAAATAAAATGCGGTCTTGAGGCATTTTTGCATTCAGACGGCATATAATTGAAAATACATTACCAGTTAACGTCCTATTGCTTATGTGTACACGAAAACAACAAGGTTTCACGCTAATAGAGCTGCTTATCGTGATGGTCATCGCAGCCATTATGGCGATGATAGCCCTCCCCAGTATGAGCCGGTGGATTGCATCCCGCCGCATTGCCAGTCATGCGGAGCAGGTTGCCAACCTTTTGCGTTTCTCCAGGGGCGAAGCCGTCCGGCTCAATCTCCCTGTCTATATCTGTCCTGTTCAAGTTAAAAAAGACGGTACGGTCAACAACCAGTGCGACTTCGGCAAGAAGGGGCAGGGAGTGTTGGCTTTCGGCGACAAAAACGGCAATAAGGCATATGACGGCGATGCGGCGGATGTTTTCCTCCGCAGCGTGGTGTTGAATGATGCCGACGACAGCCGGATTAATTATGTCTTCAACCATATCGCTTTCGGTCAGTCTCAGCCGACCGCCGACCGTGTTGTTTGGACTTTCAACCAAAACGGGGCATTCGGCTATTCTCCCGATCAGAATCTCGCGCGTACTTCCAGATTTGTTTACTCCGACGGTTATATCCAAATCGTGCTGACAGATGCGAAGGCGGTTTCTGCCGATGAAAAGAAATTCCGTTCGGCGGTGGTTTTGATTGACAGCAGCGGCAGGGTTGAAGTTTGTCCTAGAAACGATACGCGTGCCGTATGCCAACATCAATGACTGTTTTAGTCGGTTTGGGAAATAAAAAATGAAGAATAATGATTGCTTCCGCCTGAAAGATCCCCAGTCCGGTATGGCGCTGATAGAAGTCTTGGTCGCTATGCTCGTTCTGACCATCGGTATTTTGGCATTGCTGTCTGTGCAGTTGCGGACAGTTGCTTCCGTCAGGGAGGCGGAGACACAAACCATCGTCAGCCAAATCACGCAAAACCTGATGGAAGGAATGTTGATGAATCCGACCATCGATTCGGACAGCAACAAGAAAAACTATAATCTTTACACAGGGTCGTACACCCCTTCTTCCTCCGACGGCGATTTCACGCTTAATAATTTGAAAACCAAGAAGGATTTGGCAAAAGCCCAGTTGGACAGGTTCGGTTATGAATTGAAAAATGCCTTGCCGGATGCGGCAGCTATTCATTACGCCGTCTGCAAAGATTCGTCGGGTAATGCGCCGACATTGTCCGACAGCGGTGTTTTTTCTTCAAATTGCGACAATAAGGCAAACGGAGATACTTTAATTAAAGTATTGTGGGTAAATGATTCGGCAGGGGATTCGGATATTGCCCGTACGAATCTTGAAGCGAACGGCGACAATATCGTATATACCTATCAGGCAAGGGTCGGAGGTCGGGAATGAAACGTAAAATGCTAAACGTACCAAAAGGCAGTTATGATGGTATGAAGGGTTTTACCATTGTTGAATTTCTGGTTGCAGGCCTGCTCAGTATGATTGTCCTGATGGCGGTCGGATCGAGTTACTTTACGTCCCGGAAATTAAATGATGCGGCAAACGAGCGTCTTGCCGCGCAACAGGATTTGCGGAATGCGGCAACATTGATTGTCCGCGATGCGAGAATGGCGGGCGGCTTCGGTTGTTTCAATATGTCCGAGCATTCTGCAACTGATGTTATTTCCGATACGACGCAACAAAATTCTCCTTTTTCCTTAAAAAGGAACGGTATAGATAAACTTATTCCCATAGCGGAATCTTCAAATATCGGATATCCGGGTTTTACCCAGTCCGGTAAGGCATTGATTTTCCAATACGGTATCGATGATGCTAATGCAAGCGCCGCGACTACCGTCGTCAGCAGCTGTGCCGCAATATCGAAACCGGGCAAGCAAATCCTTACTTTAGAAAATGTAAAAAAAGAATTGAATATTCCGGATACGGATAACAGGCAAAATGGCAATATTGCGCGTCAAAGGCATGAGGTTAATGCCTATGCGGTCGGCAAGATTGCCGATGAGGAAGGTTTGTTCCGCTTCCAATTGAATGCTAATGGCGGATGGGGTAATCCTCAGTTGCTCGTGAAAAAAATTACCCATATGAATGTGCGGTATGTCTATGTTTCCGACTGTCCTGAAGATGAAGATGCCGGCAAAGAGGAAAAATTCAAATATACGGATAAATTCGACAGTTCCAAAGGTGCTGTTACGCCTGCCGGGGTGGAAGTTTTATTGAATAGCGGTACTGATACCAAGATTGCCGCTTCTTCAGACAATAATATTTATGCTTACCGTATCGATGCGACAATACGCGGGGGAAATGTATGCGCAAACAGAACACTTTGACGGGAATCCCGACTTCTGACGAACAGAGGGGGTTCGCACTGTTTATCGTGCTGATGGTTATGATCGTCGTGGCCTTTTTGGTTGTAACTGCCGCGCAGTCTTACAATACCGAGCAGAGGATCAGTGCCAACGAATCAGACAGGAAATTGGCTTTGTCTTTAGCCGAGGCGGCTTTGCGGGACGGCGAATTTCAGGTTTTGGATTTGGAATATACTACGGACAGTAAGGTTACATTTAGCGAAAACTGTGAAAACGGTCTGTGTACCGCAGTGAATGTGCGGACAAATAATGATAATGAAGAGGCTTTTGACAATATTGTGGTGCAAGGCAAGCCTACCGTTGAGGCGGTGAAGCGTTTTTGCCCTGCAAATTCTACCAACCTGTGTATTGACAATAAAGGGATGGTATATGGGAAAGGTACGGGAAGCGTCAGCAAAATGCCGCGTTATATTATCGAATATTTGGGTGTGAAGAATAACCAAAATATTTACAGGGTTACTGCCAAGGCTTGGGGTAAGAATGCCAATACCGTGGTCGTCCTGCAATCTTATGTAAGCAATAATGATGAGCAATAAAATGGAACAAAAAGGGTTTACATTGGTTGAGGTAATGATAGTTGTCGCGATACTCGGCATCATCAGCGTCATTGCCATACCTTCTTATCAAAGTTATATTGAAAAAGGCTATCAGTCCCAGCTTTATACGGAGATGGTCAGTATCAACAATGCCTTCAAACAGATTATTTTAAAAAATCCCGGGGAAAGTAATCAGAAACTTGATGCGGAACTGAAAAAGTTTGCACCGGCCTATAAGATGAATCCGAAAATTGCCGAAAAATATAGTGTTTCGGGGGAATTTGTCGATGCGGCAAAATCAAGGGCATACAGGTTGGTCGGCGTTCCGAAGGAAGGTACGGGTTATACCTTGTCGGTATGGGTAAACAGCGTGGGCGACGGATACAAATGCCGTGATGCCGATTCTGCCCGGGCTCATTTGGAAACCTTGTCTGCGGATGTCGGTTGTGAGGCTTTCTCTAACCGTAAAAAATAGGGCTGTTTTGCCGATGCCGTCTGAAAATCAATTTTCAGACGGCATTTTTATGGGTATTTTGAAATGAATTATGCCATCAACCATCCCAAGATGCCTGACGAGCCGACTCCTATCAATACGGTAAGGAGCATAGAAAAGCGGCAGGCCGCAAAGGCGGTTAACGCGATGGCAATAAGTTCGTGCGGCTTGTCGGATACGAAATAGGGGGCAATGACGGAAATCAGGACGCAGCCCGGCGCGGCTTCCATAACGGTTTGGGCGCGGCGGCTTAGGGTTCGGTTGCGTAGTGCGAAAAATCCGATCAGACGTGTGGAGTAGGTTACGGCAAGCATAGAGGCAAACAACAGGAATGATTGGAGCGACAGCAAGTCTTTCATTTTTGTTCTCCCCAGAGATAAGCCGATAACAGACCGGACAGTGCGCCGGCAGGAACATACCACGCGCCTTCAACGGTCAGATAAACTGCTGCTGCAACAATCAGGCTGACAAACCAAGGTCTTGATGCGGAAAAACTTTTCCACATTCCGCGTAAAAGCACTAGGAAGACGGCAGGAAATGCCATACCGAATCCCCAAGCGTCCACATTGCCGAACATGGGTCCTACTGCCGCGCCGAATGCGGCAAATCCTATCCAAGTAATGTAGAGGATAAAGCATACGCCCATATAAAAAGGCATATTGAATGCGGGCAAACCGGCTGCTTTCCGTTTTTGGATTTCGGAGAATGCCATCGCCCAGCTTTCATCACACATGAAAAACAGTGCGGGCACGGCTTTTTTCAGCGGTATTTCTTTCATGTGCGGGGCAAGTGCCGCCCCCATCAGGATATGTCGCGAATTAATCATAAAGGTTACGGTGGCGATAAGCAGTATCGGCAGAGGTTCCGCCCACAGGTTTACCGTGGCAAACTCGGAGCCGCCGGCGAAGTTCATCCCCGTCATCAACAACATTTCCAGCCAGCTCATGCCTTTTTGCCCGCCCTGCATACCGAGTATCAATGCCCAAGGCAAAAGCCCAATCAGCATAGGCGAACTTTCTTTGATGCCGCGTATGAATTCATCACGTGGAGAGGCTGTGTGCGTCATGTTAATGTTTATATATGAAGAGACGGGGCGGTATTATACACAGGCAGAATGTTTTTGACAGTCGAGGATGGTTTCAAAACAAAAGCAGTTTGTTGTGTTTCAGCGTAAACACGGCTTGTGTATAATCTCCCATCTTTGAAACCGGCCGTATGCAGGAGCAAGACGATGAATATTGAAGTAGAAATGAAAGTGTTGGACGAGAGGATGGCGGATTTTATCCCTGCCTATGCGACGGAGGGTTCTGCAGGTTTGGATTTGCGCGCCTGTTTGGATGAGGAAGTCGTTTTGCAGCCGGGCGAAACGTTGCTTGTACCGACAGGTTTGGCGGTTTATTTGGCGAATCCCGCATACGCCGCCGTTTTGCTGCCCCGTTCCGGATTGGGGCATAAACACGGTATTGTTTTGGGCAATTTGGTCGGCTTGATCGACTCCGATTATCAGGGGGAATTGAAGGTGTCGTTATGGAACAGAAGCAGCGAGCCGTTTACTGTCAAACCGTTCGAGCGTATCGCGCAGATGGTTATCGTTCCGGTCGTACAGGCGGGCTTCAAACGTGTCGAGGAGTTTGTCGGAAGCAGCCGAGGTGAGGGCGGCTTCGGCAGTACGGGTTTGCATTGAATATAAAATGCCGTCTGAAGAGCACGTCAGGTTCAGACGGCATATCTTCCGATATACCGACAACCGGAGAAAATCATGAATACCTTACTCAACCAACTCAAACCCTATCCCTTTGCCCGACTGCGTGAAGCGATGCAGGGCATTTCCGCTCCCGAAGGTCTGGAAGCCGTCCCGCTGCATATCGGCGAACCGAAACACCCGACACCGAAAGTCATTACTGATGCGCTGACCGCCTCATTGCACGAGTTGGAAAAATATCCGCTGACGGCAGGTTTGCCTGAACTGCGTCAGGCGTGTGCGAACTGGTTAAAACGCCGTTATGACGGCCTGACGGTCAATCCGGATAATGAAATTCTGCCGGTTTTAGGCAGTAGGGAGGCGTTGTTTTCTTTTGTTCAAACCGTGTTGGACCCTGTTTCAGATAGCATCAAACCCGTAATCGTTAGCCCGAACCCTTTTTATCAAATTTACGAAGGCGCGGCAGTTTTGGGCGGCGGTGAAATCCATTTTGCCAACTGTCCCGCACCGTCTTTCAATCCGGACTGGGGCAGCGTTCCCGAAGAAATTTGGCACCGCACCAAGATGGTATTTGTTTGTTCGCCCAACAATCCCAGCGGAAGTGTGCTGGATTTGGACGATTGGAAAGAAATTTTCGATCTGCAGGATAAATACGGCTTCATCATTGCATCAGACGAATGTTATTCAGAAATCTATTTTAACGGCAACAAACCTTTAGGATGTCTGCAAGCCGCTGCACAGTTGGGTCGAAGCAGACAAAAACTGCTTATGTTCACCAGTTTGTCCAAGCGGTCCAATGTTCCGGGCCTGCGTTCCGGTTTTGTCGCCGGCGACGCCGAACTGCTTAAAAACTTTCTGCTTTACAGAACCTATCACGGCAGTGCAATGAGCATTCCTGTGCAGCGCGCAAGCATTGCCGCTTGGGATGACGAACAACACGTTATCGACAACCGCCGTCTGTATCAGGAAAAATTTGAGCGCGTTATTCCCATTTTGCAACAGGTATTTGACGTCAAATTACCGGATGCCTCGTTTTACATCTGGTTGAAAGTCCCCGATGGCGACGATTTGGCATTTGCACGCAATTTATGGCAAAAAGCCGCTATCCAAGTATTGCCCGGACGTTTTTTGGCGCGGGATACCGAACAGGGTAATCCCGGGGAAGGTTATGTGCGTATTGCTTTGGTTGCCGATGTCGCAACTTGTGTCAAAGCTGCGGAAACCATTGTTTCCCTATATCGGTAAAGAATAAAAAATGCCGTCTGAACTTTTGTTCAGACGGCATTTTCAATATTTTACGGTTGAATTTGCTGTAACGGTATTTACTTCACTTTTAATCGGCTTGCCCGCAAACACGTTTAAACTTAAAATCCCCGTGTTTGACACAATACCGAGCAGATTATGTTTTTTGTCCTTTCTCCTGCGAAAAACCTTAACGAAAAAGACCCTGCCCCTGTCAGCGAGTTTACCCAACCCGACCTGCTGGCAGAGTCCGAAATTCTAATGCAGCAGCTGCGCGAGCTTGCGCCGCAACAGATCGCCGAACTGATGCACGTTTCCGACAAAATCGCACTCTTAAACACCGAACGAAATGCGGCGTGGCACACGCCGTTTACGCCGGAAAACGCCAAACAGGCGGTCTTTATGTTCAACGGCGATGTTTACGAAGGTATGGATGCAAACACATTGGATACCAATCAAATACAATATCTGCAAAACCATGTCCGCCTGCTGTCCGGCCTGTACGGTCTTTTGCGCCCGTTAGACCTGATACAGCCTTACCGTTTGGAAATGGGGACGGCATTTGCCAATTTGCGCGGCAAGAATTTGTATGAGTTTTGGGGCGACATCATTATCAACCTTTTAAATGACACGCTTGCCCAAGCAGGCAGCAATACGCTTGTCAATCTTGCCTCACAGGAATATTTCAAGTCCGTCAACACGAGAAAACTTCGGGCGAGGCTGATTACCCCGATATTTAAAGACGAAAAAAACGGCAAATATAAAATCATCAGTTTTTACGCCAAGCGCGCGCGCGGATTAATGGTGCGCTATGCGGCAGAACACAATATTACCGATCCTGAAATGCTGAAAAATTTTAATTACGAAGGCTACGCATTCGATGACGCGGCTTCAAATGAAAGCGAATGGGTGTTTATGCGTTCGGAACAAATAAAGTGAAAACAATAAATTAAGTATTTTCCGAAAAAAGTGCTTGGCAAAATGTATAAACTTCATTATTATTCCTAATCTTCAAGAAGACGGAAGCGTGGCAGAGCGGTTTAATGCAACGGTCTTGAAAACCGTCGAGGGTTGATAGCCCTCCGTGAGTTCGAATCTCACCGCTTCCGCCAATCCTTGAGGTCAAAAACCAAATAAAAATGAAGTAGCATAAAGCATCGGCATTTTTATTTGGTTTTACTTTATCTTTCGGAAACGTGGCAGAGAGGCTGAATGCAGCGGACTCGAAATCCGCTGAGGGTGTAAATCCTCCGTGGGTTCGAATCCCACCGTTTCCGCCACAAAGCAAAACCGTCCTGATTCAGGGCGGTTCTTTTTGGCGCGAATCTGCACAATTACCATAAAAGAATCATTGGTTTACTATGATTTTCCGTAACGCCCTGCAACGAACCGCAATCGGCAGATGCTTTGATTACGGTTTTTATGGTAATTTTTGAGAATGGAAACTTGCCATAATAGTTAAAGCCCTTACTCCGTTTAATCCTGTTCGGGTCAGGGATGCGGGGAAGGTGGGTTTTATCAAGCCGGTGCGTTTTGATGTGAGAATGCCGTCTGAACCTTGGTTTCAGACGGCATTGCTATTACTGATACGGCTTTATTCGCAATTCAGGTCTCGGGTTTTTTCTGCAAATGAATCCATGGCGATTTGGCACAGTTGCTTGCGCTGATTCAAGTCGGCAGCAGGCAGGGCTTGGAATAGGAATTTAGTGTTGTTGCGTGCGAAATCTGCTTTGTTTCCGGCTTTGTTGTAACAGGTTTCGGCGCGTTTGAAATATTGTTGGCAAATCGGCGGCAGCTCGTCCATAGTCAGGGGCTTGCTCTTATGCATACCGTGTGCGGATGCGGGAAGGGCGGTTGCCAAAAGGATGCTAATCAGGATGGTTGGAATAGCTTTCATATTATTGTCTTTTCCTAGGGTAAAAACTAAAGATTATATTATTTATAATCAATGAGTGTTGCGTTTAATCATAATCAGGCAGATAGGAATAACTAATGCCGTCTGAACGATAAATGTTCAGACGGCATTTTTGCCTTTATGCTTATAAGGCGTTTAGTGCCTGATTAAAGGTTGCGCTCGGACGCATCGCTTGTGCGGCTTTTTCAGGATTGGCGGCGTAGTAGCCGCCGATGTCGGCCGCTTTGCCTTGTACGGCAGAGAGTTCTTCAACGATTTTGGTTTCGTTGGTAGTCAAAGCGGCTGCCAATGGAGCAAATACGGCTTTCAGTTCGGCATCTTTGTCTTGCGCCGCCAATTCTTGCGCCCAGTAGAGGGTGAGGTAGAAATGGCTGCCCCGGTTGTCGAGTTCGCCAGCTTTGCGTTTGGGCGATTTGTCGTTTAACAGCAGTTTTTCGGTGGCTGCATCCAAAGTGTCGGCGAGGACTTGGGCTTTGGCGTTTCCGGTTTTTTGCGCCAGATGTTCAAACGATACGGCAAGCGCGAGAAATTCACCCAAAGAGTCCCAACGCAAGTGGTTTTCTTCGAGGAATTGTTGAACATGTTTCGGTGCAGAACCGCCCGCGCCGGTTTCAAACATACCGCCGCCGTTCATCAATGGAACGATAGACAGCATTTTCGCGCTGGTACCCAGTTCCAAAATTGGGAACAAGTCGGTCAGGTAGTCGCGCAAGACATTACTGGTTACGGAGATGGTGTCTTCGCCGTTTTTCAGACGACCCAAGCTGAACTTGGCGGCTTCTTCAGGAGCGAGGACGCGGATGTCGAGGCCATTGATATCCAGTTCGGCAAGGTAGGCTTTAACCTTGGCGAGCAGGCTCTTGTCGTGCGGACGGTTTTCATCGAGCCAGAACACGGCAGGCGTGTTGCTCAGGCGGGCGCGGTTGACGGCAAGTTGTACCCAGTCTTTAACCGGAGCGTCTTTGGTTTGGCACATACGCCAGATGTCGCCGGCTTCAACGTCGTGCTGCATCAGGATTTTTCCTGACGCATCAATGACTTGGACTTTGCCGTCGGCTTCGATTTCAAAGGTTTTGTTGTGTGAGCCGTATTCTTCCGCCGCTTGCGCCATCAGACCGACGTTGGGCACAGTACCCATTGTTGTCGGATCGAATGCGCCGTGTTCGCGGCAGAAATCGATGGTTGCTTGGTAAACACCGGCATAGCTGCTGTCAGGAATGACGGCTTTGGTGTCTTGCGCTTTGCCGTTTTTGTCCCACATACGGCCGGAGTTACGAATCATCGCAGGCATAGAGGCATCAACGATGACATCGCTGGGAACGTGCAGGTTGGTAATGCCTTTGTCAGAATCGACCATCGCCAAATCAGGGTTGGCGGCGTAAACGGCAGCGATTTCGGCTTCGACGGCGGCGCGGGTGTCCGCATCCAGTTTGTCCAGATTGACAAGCAGGTTGCCGAAGCCGTTGTTGACGTTGACGCCTGCGGCAGCCAGTTTGTCGCCGAATTTTTCAAAGACAGGAGCAAAGAATACTTTGACGGCGTGTCCGAAGATAATCGGGTCGGACACTTTCATCATCGTGGCTTTCATGTGCAGCGAGAACAATACGCCTTTAGCTTTTGCGTCTTGCACTTGTTCGGCAAGGAAGGCGAGCAGGGCTTTTTTGCTCATCACGGTCGCGTCGATGATTTCGCCGGCTTTCAGGGCAACAGGCGCGCGCAGCTCTTTTTTATTGCCTTGTTTGTCGGTGAACACGATGGATACGGAAGTCGCTTCAGGTACGGTAACGGATTGTTCGTTATGGAAAAAGTCGCCGCTTTGCATGGTGGCGACGTGGGTTTTGGAGTCTTTCGCCCACGCGCCCATGCTGTGTGGATTTTTTTTGGCAAAGTTTTTCACTGCTTTAGGCGCGCGGCGGTCGGAGTTGCCTTCACGCAGGACAGGGTTTACCGCGCTGCCTTTGATGCGGTCGTAGCGTTCGCGTACGGCTTTTTCTTCATCGGTTTGTGGGTCGGCGGGATAATCAGGGATGGCAAAGCCTTTAGACTGCAATTCTTTAATCGCGGCGGTCAGTTGCGGTACGGACGCGCTGATGTTCGGCAGTTTGATTACGTTTGCATCGGGTTGTTTCACCAGTTCGCCCAATTCGGCAAGCGCATCAGGTACGCGCTGCGCTTCGGTCAGATATTCGGGAAATGCCGCCAAAATACGGCCGGACAGGGAAATGTCGGCAGTTTTGACATCAATATCGGCGTGGCGGGCAAACGCCTGCACAATCGGCAACAGCGATTGGGTCGCCAGCGCGGGGGCTTCGTCGGTATGGGTATAAACAATGGTGGATTTTTGAGTCATAGGATTATTCTCTTGTAGGTTGGTTTTTTCTTTTGGAACACATTGCGCGGGGAATGTGCGCGGCTATTATGGCATATTTTGGCGGCTTTGTTCGCGCTTTGTTCGATCTTGGCGTGTTTGAACGCGGCGGCGTGAAAGGAAGGGGGAAATGGTTTTCCCGCGTTTGGCGGCGGTGTCGGAGGTGCTGTGCCTGATATGAGGCGGCACATTTTCGGTGAAATTGATTTTTAATATTCGGTAACTGTCGGAATATCTGCTAAAATTCCGCATTTTTCCGCCCCGGGACACTCGGGGCGTATGTTTAATTTGTCGGAATGGAGTTTTAGGGATATGGGCTTGAAAAAGGCTTGTTTGACCGTGTTGTGTCTGATTGTTTTTTGCTTCGGGATATTTTATACATTTGACCGGGTAAATCAGGGGGAAAGGAATGCGGTTTCCCTGCTGAAGGACAAACTCTTTAATGAAGAGGGGGAACCGGTCAATCTGATTTTCTGCTATACCATATTGCAGATGAAGGTGGCGGAAAGGATTATGGCGCAGCATCCGGGGGAGCGGTTTTATGTGGTGCTGATGTCTGAGAACAGGAATGAAAAATACGATTATTATTTCAATCAGATAAAGGATAAGGCGGAGCGGGCGTATTTTTTCTACCTGCCCTACGGTTTGAACAAATCGTTTGATTTCATTCCGACGATGGCGGAGCTGAAGGTGAAGTCGATGCTGCTGCCGAAGGTCAAGCGGATTTATTTGGCAAGTTTGGAAAAAGTCAGCATTGCCGCCTTTTTGAGCACTTACCCGGATGCGGAAATCAAAACCTTTGACGACGGGACAGGCAATTTAATTCAAAGCAGCAGCTATTTGGGCGATGAGTTTTCTGTAAACGGGACGATCAAGCGGAATTTTGCCCGGATGATGATCGGAGATTGGAGCATCGCCAAAACCCGCAATGCTTCCGACGAGCATTACACGATATTCAAGGGTTTGAAAAACATTATGGACGACGGCCGCCGCAAGATGACTTACCTGCCGCTGTTCGATGCGTCCGAATTGAAGGCGGGGGACGAAACGGGCGGCACGGTGCGGATACTTTTGGGTTCGCCCGACAAAGAGATGAAGGAAATTTCGGAAAAGGCGGCAAAAAACTTCAAAATACAATATGTCGCACCGCACCCCCGCCAAACCTACGGGCTTTCCGGCGTAACCACATTAAATTCGCCCTATGTCATCGAAGACTATATTTTGCGCGAAATTAAGAAAAACCCGCATACGAGGTATGAAATTTATACCTTTTTCAGCGGCGCGGCGTTGACGATGAAGGATTTTCCCAATGTGCACGTTTACGCATTGAAACCGGCTTCCCTTCCGGAAGATTATTGGCTCAAGCCGGTGTATGCCCTGTTTACCCAATCCGGCATCCCGATTTTGACATTTGACGATAAAGATTAATCGCATAGCAAATCAAAATAGAAGATGGCGGAGTAAGTAAGGCAAAAATCAGGATATGGCGTATTTTTTGAATTGACGATAATTTCCGATTGCTTTGCGTGTGCTGAAATGACAAAGAAAATGCCGTCTGAAAGCTTCAGACGGCATTGTTCTGTTTCGGATGTTATTCGGGCGCGCGGAAACTGTCGTGGCAGGATTTGCAGCTTGCACCGGTTTCGCCGTAGGCGGCTTTGATTTCATCCAGTTTGCCGGTTTGGGCGGCGGCGTTGAGTTTTTCGACGGCGGCGGCGAATTTTGTTTTTTCGGCTTCAAATTTTGCACCATCCGACCAAACGGCGGGCAGGGCGCGGCCGTTGCCTTGCGGATCGGACTCAAAAAGCGTAAACGGTTTTTTGCTGCTGTCGGCAAACGCCGCTGCCGCCTGTTTGAATTTTTCGACATCGTAAGGTTCTTCGCCTTTGACCATTTTGCCCATACGCGAGAAGTCGGGCATCATAGATTTGAACGCGGCGGTGCGGTTTTCGGAAATTTCGCCTTTGGGCTGTGCGGGCGCGCCGCCGTTTCCGCAGGCGGAAAGGAATAGGGCGAGGGCGGTTGCGGCAAGGCGGGTTTGAATGTTCATCGTGTTTCCTTTTCGGTTGAAACCCCGCCCACTTGGACATCCGTCCTTCGGGGCGGTAGAATCAGATTTTATTTGGGAAGGGTGCAATCCCTTCCGAATCAGGACGGCACATAGGGCGACGCTTTATGTGTCGTCCTGTGTGTTGAAACATATTGAATGTGTCCTGTCGTGGTGGTATGGTTGTTGTCATTTTCAGCCGGCGCGATGCCGTCTGAAGGGCGTTATGATACCTGAAACAGGTTTGGGAAACGAGAAAGAAAGGAAAAACAATGGCTGTTTTAATTACCGGTGCTTCGGCAGGCTTCGGCGAAGCGATGTGCCGCGCGTTTGTCGGGGCGGGATACCGCGTTATCGGTGCGGCGCGCCGTGCGGACAGGCTTCAGGCCTTGGCGGATGAATTGGGTGCTTTGTTTTACCCTTTGGAAATGGACGTGTCGCGCCGCGAGTCGGTGGAAAACGCCTTAAACGGCATCCCCGATGAATTTTCCGATATCGACTGCCTCATCAACAATGCCGGGCTGGCTTTGGGTCTGGACACGGCGGACAAGGCGGATTTTGAAGATTGGGAAACGATGATTCAAACCAATGTTTTGGGTTTGGCGTTCCTGACGCGCAAAATTTTGCCGCAAATGGTGGCTCGGGGCGGCGGCTATGTGATGAATTTGGGTTCGATTGCAGGCAATTATGCTTATGCCGGCAGCAACGTTTACGGGGCGACCAAGGCGTTTGTACGCCAGTTCAGCCTGAATTTGCGCGCGGAGTTGGCGGATAAGAACATCCGCGTTACCAATATCGAGCCGGGTTTGTGCGGCGATACGGAGTTTTCCAACGTGCGCTTCAAAGGCGATGACGAGAGGGCGGCGGGCGTGTATGAGGGTGTGGAATTTATCCGCCCCGAAGATATTGCGGAAACCGCATTGTGGCTGTACCGTCGGCCGGCGCATATGAATGTGAACACGATTGAAATTATGCCCGTGGCGCAGACTTTTGCAGGAATGAAGGTCATAAAAACAGCCGTGCCCGAAGTGCGGGAAGACTTTGAAAAACAGAGTATGTCGCTGTTTTCCCGCATCAGGTCCTGGTTCAAATGATGCGGAATGCCGTCTGAAGACAGTTTCAGACGGCATTTTTACGGGTATTTTTACGGAGTAGGCAATAAGCCCGACAATTTGGGGTTGCCTTCTTTCGGAATCGGGCGCGGATTGCCTTCCGCATCGATGGCGACATAAGTGAACACGGCTTCGGTTACGAGGTGGCGGTCTTCGGTAACGCAATCGTTCATCAAAGTTTTCACCCAGACTTCGACTTTAAGCTGGAGGGAAGTATTGCCCACGCGGACGCAATGCCCGTAGCAGCAGACGACGTTGCCGACCTTGACCGGGCGGATGAAGTTCATTTCCTGAACGGCGACGGTAACGATGCGCCCCCGCGCGATTTCCGCCGCCAATATGCCGCCGCCCAAATCCATTTGCGACATAATCCAGCCGCCGAAAATGTCTTGGTTGGGATTGGTATCGCGCGGCATAGCGACGGTACGCAGGAGCAGTTCGCCTTGAGGGCGTTGGCGGTTGCCTTCTTCGTGCTGCATAAAGTTTCCTTGTTTTATTGAAAGATAAATCGGACCTGCACCCCTGCCCGAAACGGGAAGTCGGGAAGGGCGTAGTTTAACCCATTTGAGACATACAAGGGCGGGCGCGGGACAGATTCGCAAGGCGCATTGTAGGGCGGGGCTGTAGGGTGGGCTTCAGTCCGCCATTTCTATCAATCCAACATTTCTACCGTTTTCATTGAATCCATCGAATCCGCCCCTTTCGACAATCCGACCCTATGCAACTGAACCGTCATTCCCACGAAAGTGGGAATCTAGAACGCGGGGTTTGGGCAACTGTTTTTATCCGATAAGTTTCTGTGCGGACAGGTCTGGATTCCCGCCTGCGCGGGAATGACGGATTTCAAGATTACGGTGTTGTCGGGAATGACGGTTCGGGTATTCCTGATGATTCGGGTATTTCTGATAGGGTGGATTCTCAAGGTATTGCGTAGGTGTCGGGTTCGTAAAGAGGGTGCATAGAGAGGGTTGTAGGGTGGGCTTCAGCCCACCGCATCAAGGGTTTTAGGGAATCGGCGGGGTCGGCGGTTTCGGTTTCTTGTGGGAATGGGCGGGATGGATAACATTGACGGAGTTGGTGGGATTGGTGGGCTGAAGCCCACCCTACAGCCCACTGATATACCGTCATTCCCGCGCAGGCGGGAATCCAGACCTGTCCGCACAGAAACTTATCGGATAAAACGGTTTCTTTAGATTTTACGTCCTAGATTCCCACTTTCGTGGGAATGACGGGTTTCAAGATTACGGTGTTGTCGGGAATGACGGTTCGGGTATTTCACTACGCCCGCCCCGCGCCTGTAAACGGCGGGTGCATCAAAAATGCCGTCTGAAGGTTCAGACGGCATCGGTATCGGGGAATCAGAAGCGGTAGCGCACGCCCAATGAGGCTTCGTGGGTTTTTAAGCGGGTGTTTTCCAAGCGTCCCCAGTAGTGGTAGCGGTAGCCGGTGTCCAAGGTCAGGTTGGGCGTGATGTCGATGCCTACGCCTGCTACCGCGCCGAAGCCCACGCGGCGGATGCTGTGGCTTTGGTGTAAGGGCGGGTGGAGATCTGTCGGTCCTTTTTTGATATTGGCGATGGTAAGAGTTAATTGGTCTTCTACAGCAATGCTGTGTTTGATTTTGCCTAAACCAACCCGTGCACCAACATAGGGTTTGAAGCGGGTGCCGGTATCGAAATCGTAGATGGCGGAGATGCCGTAGTTGGATTCGGCTTTGAATGTGCCTTTGTCGGTGTGGTCTATTTCTGTTTTTGTGTCAACAGGCTTACCTCGAGGAGGAGTGATTGTTTTAGTATTTTCTGCGTGAATATGCTTGCCATGCCTCCAGGTATTGTAACGGGCGTAATCGAGGGCGATGCGCCAGTTGCCGAAATCGTAGCCGACGGAAAGGCGGGGGTGTGTGGACTGGGTTTTGACATCGCGGTAGTCGTCGAAGACTTTGGCGTTGTCGCCGGGATAATCGTGGGTAATGTGTTCGTAGGCGTAGTTCAAATCTGCCTGCACATACGGGCCGCGGCCATTGTCTTCACTTGCCGCCTGCGCTGCGGAAGAGAAGAGAAGAGAAGAGAAGAGAAGAGAAGAGAAGAGAAGGGTTTTTTTGGGGGCTGGATTCATTTTCGGCTCCGTATTCGGTTTAACTGATTAAAAGAGAACGATTTTCACTGATGGTTCAAGGGCGGATTGTATCGGGTTTGGGGCGATGTTTCAATAAGAAACAATAAGAAAGCCGCCATTATGGTTTAATCCTGCGCGTTGGATTTGAGTGCAGGGGCTTGCGCCATTTTGAAACAAGCCCTGCTTCGCCGCCTTGAAGGGCGGGGTTTAACTGTTAGGAAACAATGGCAAAGCGGCTTGTTTCTGTCAGACATTGTATGGGTTTTCTTTTAAATGATATATTTCCGCCTGTTTATGCAATATTTTCCGATTGATGGTTTTTATAGTGGATTAACAAAAACCAGTACGGCGTTGCCCCGCCTTAGCTCAAAGAGAACGATTCTCTAAGGTGCCCAAGCACCAAGTGAATCGGTTCCGTACTATCTGTACTGTCTGCGGCTTCGTCGCCTTGTCCTGATTTTTGTTAATCCGCTATGTAGTTGGTTAAAATAAAACTAAGCCAAGGAAGCACTGCCGTCATTCCCGCGCAGGCGGGAATCTAGGTCTGTCGGTGCGGAAACTTATCGGATAAACGGTTTCTTCAGATTTTACGTTCTGGATTCCCACTTTCGTGGGAATGACGGGATGTAGGTTCGTAGGAATGACGCGGTGCAGGTTTCCGTGCGGATGGATTCGTTATTCCCGCGCAGGCGGGAATCCAGACCTTAGAACAACAGCAATATTCAAAGATTATCTGAAAGTTTGAGGTTCTAGATTCCCGCTTTCGTGGGAATGACGGGATGTAGGTTCGTAGGAATGACGCGGTGCAGGTTTCCGTGCGGATGGATTCGTCATTCCCGCGCAGGCGGGAATCCAGACCTTAGAACAACAGCAATATTCAAATATTATCTGAAAGTCCGAGATTCTAGATTCCCGCCTGCGCGGGAATGACGAAAAGTGGTGGGAATGACGAAAAGTTGCGGGAATGACGAAAAGTTGCGGGAATGACGGTTCGGGCATTCCTTAAATCACCCGTGTATCGCTGTAAATCTTAGAGATGGCGGAATATAGCGGATTAACAAAAATCAGTACGGCGTTGCCTCGCCTTAGCTCAAAGAGAACGATTCTCTAAGGTGCTGAAGCACCAAGTGAATCGGTTCTGTACTGTCTGCGGCTTCGTCGCCTTGTCCTGATTTTTGTTAATCCACTATATCGCGATTTTTCGGCATTTGCCCTTCGGGGCGGCTTGTGTTTCGTGCGTGATGTTGCGTGTGGGAATGTTCGGATTGTCAGAAGCAATATGGGAGAAGATGATGTATGAGATAAAACAGCCTTTTCATAGCGGATACTTGCAGGTGTCTGAAATTCATCAAATTTATTGGGAAGAGTCGGGTAATCCCGACGGTGTGCCGGTCATTTTCCTGCACGGCGGACCGGGGGCGGGGGCTTCGCCTGAATGTCGGGGTTTTTTCAATCCCGATGTGTTCCGCATCGTCATCATCGACCAGCGCGGTTGCGGACGTTCGCGCCCGTATGCTTGTGCGGAAGACAATACGACTTGGGATTTGGTGGCGGATATTGAAAAAGTCCGTGAAATGCTGGGTATCGGGAAATGGCTGGTGTTCGGCGGTTCGTGGGGCAGCACTTTGTCGCTGGCTTATGCCCAAACCCATCCGGAACGGGTAAAGGGATTGGTGTTGCGCGGGATATTTTTGTGTAGGCCGTCTGAAACGGCGTGGCTGAACGAGGCGGGCGGTGTGAGCCGGATTTATCCGGAACAATGGCAAAAATTTGTCGCGCCGATTGCTGAAAATCGGCGGAACCGGCTGATTGAGGCGTATCACGGGTTGCTGTTTCATCAAGATGAAGAAGTGTGCCTGTCTGCCGCGAAGGCTTGGGCGGATTGGGAAAGCTATCTGATTCGTTTCGAGCCGGAGGAAGTGGATGAAGATGCTTATGCCTCACTGGCAATCGCGCGTTTGGAAAACCATTATTTTGTCAACGGCGGCTGGTTGCAGGGCGATAGGGCGATTTTGAACAATATCGGCAAAATACGGCATATCCCGACCATTATCGTACAGGGGCGGTATGATTTGTGTACGCCGATGCAGAGTGCGTGGGAGTTGTCGAAAGCCTTTCCCGAAGCGGAGTTGAGGGTGGTTCAGGCAGGGCATTGTGCGTTCGATCCGCCTTTGGCGGATGCGTTGGTTCAGGCGGTTGAGGATATTTTGCCCCGTTTGTTGTAAAAAGTTCCGCATAAAAAAAGCAGCTTCTGTTTGGAAGCTGCTTTTGTTTTGAACGGTTTAACGCAGTTCGGAATGGAGTTTGCCCAACAGTGCGGATGCGTCTTTGCCGGCATATGCGCTGCCGTCTTTGTTGAGCAGGACGATGCGCGAGCCGTCGGCAACGGGTTCTGCATAGACAATCAGCTCGGGCTGTTCGGCAGGTTTCTCCGCTTTGCCTTTGCCCAGCAGGCGTTTGAACAGGCCGGGTTTTTGTTCGGTAACTGCATTGCTTTCGTTCGGGGCTTTTTGAACCAGGAAGGCGTGGCGTTCGGTGTTTTGACCGACGACGGTCAGCCCGATGCGGTCGAGGGCGAGCGCGGTGCGCCGCCAGTTTCTGCCGTAGTCGCCAAAGACAATCAGGCTTTTGCCTTCGATACGCGCCATTTCGTTGACGGCGGGAAGGGTCGGTTTTTTTGCCAATGCGTTTTCCGCCTGCTGTCCGTCAACGCCCAAATATTGCATAAAGCGCGTCAGGAATGCGGCCTCAAGGTTGGGGTCGGAAGCGGAAGGCTGCCACATGGTCGTATCTTTGTTTTTGTCGCCATACACTTCTTTCATGGCTTTGTGCGCGAAGAAGATGTCGGAAACGCCGTTTTTGCCCTGTTCGATACGGACGATGAATTTGTCGCGCTCGCCAGTGGAGTAGATGCCGCCCAAACCGACTGTGTCGAAGAGGCGGCGCAAGCTGTCTTGGGGGATTTTGGCACGGTTTTCCGCCCACTCGGTTTCCATTTGTCCGATGGCAGGTTCTTCGGATTTGATGTCGAAGCCGTTTTCCTGCCAAAAGGCTTTCAGGAGCGGCCATATTTCCGCCGGTGATTTGCCGTCGACAACGAGCCAGCGTTGGCTGCCGTCGCGCTCGAGGCGGACGCCTTTGACGCTTTTCAATACCTCGGCATCGGCAGGCTGTTGGACGGCGGGTGTGCGGCGTTTTTCCAAATCGCTGGCGCGGACGGCTCCCGAACCGGCAGGCAGGCGGTAGAGGTTGCCTTGGTCGGGGTTGTTCAAATCGGGTGGAACTTCGAGTTTGATCAGGCGGTGCGACTGGCTTTGGTAGTCGAGCTTGGGCTGTTCGGTTTTGCTGCCGGAGCAGGCGGCAAGCCCGATGAGTGCGAGCGCGGCAATGACGGGTTTGATATGGGTCATCGTGTCATCCTGTGTGATGGATATTAAAGTGTTTGTTGCGTTATGCCGTCTGAACGCTTCAGACGGCATGGCTATATTTAAAGTTGTCCTGAGGCTTTCAGGGCGGCGCGGACTTTTGCCTGTCCGCCTTCCGTCAGAGGAACGAGCGGCAGGCGGACGTGCGGTTCGCATCTGCCCAAGGCGGATACCGCCCATTTCGGCGCGGCGGGGCTGGGTTCGCAGAACATGGTGTCGTAAATCGGAATCAGCCGGTCGTTGAGTTCGCGTGCGAGGGCAATGTCGCCTTGCAGCGCGGCGCGGCACATATCGGCAAAGAGTTTCGGGGCGGCGTTGGCGGCTACGGTAATAACGCCGTGTCCGCCGCAGAGCATGAACGGCAGGGCGGTGTGGTCGTCGCCGGAAAGGACGACGAAGCCTTCGGGGGTGCGGTTGATGAGTTCGATGTTGCTGCCGATGTTGCCGCTGGCTTCTTTAACGCCGACGATATTGGGGATTTCTGAAAGGCGCAGGATGGTGTCGTTAGTCATGCTGACGACGGTACGGCCGGGCACGTTGTAGATAATCATCGGAATCGAAGTGGCTTCGGCGATGGTTTTGAAATGTTGGTAAATGCCTTCTTGGGAGGGCTTGTTGTAATAGGGGACGACGGATAAGGTGAAGTCTGCACCGGCTTTTTCGGCGGCTTGGGAAAGGGCGATGGCTTCGAGGGTGTTGTTGGCGCCGGTACCTGCGATGACGGGGACGCGCTTGTTGACGTGTTTGACCGTTTCTTCGATTACACTTAAATGTTCTTCGACGGAGAGAGTGGCGGATTCGCCTGTCGTGCCGACGGCGACGATGCTGTCTGTGCCGTTTTCGATGTGCCAGTCGATTAATTGGCGGAGTTGGTCGTAATGGATGCTGCCGTCTTGATTCATCGGGGTAATCAGGGCAACCAAGCTACCTTGTAACATACGGAAACCTTTTATTCATTGAGTGAGGTCGATTATGCTTCGGATTGTAGCTTACTTTGTTGTTTGTGTGAAACATATCGGCCGCACGGTTGGTTCTAAGGCTTAAGTTCTATCATATCTTAATAAATAATATTTTTTATAATCATGAAATTATTGGGTTTAAGCAGTGGATGCGCGGTTGAGGATTAAAATGTGTTAAGCGCATGAAGGCTCCCTGAAAATGAAGGACTGTCCGGTGCGGAAATTCAAAGAAATTTGAATTCGGACAACCGGTGGTGTTTTTGCACATGAGGATTTGAATTGATAAGGAATCTTTGATTCGTTACAATTTCGTTCTTAAAATTTTTTAACGTTTGACAACGGATAGAAAGACTCCAATGGCTGAAACAATGAAAAAACAGGCGGATTCGCCTGATTTGGTGTACGGTTTGGAAGACAGGCCGCCGTTCGGTAATGCGCTCTTGAGTGCCGTTACCCATCTTTTGGCGATTTTTGTGCCGATGATTACGCCCGCGCTGATTGTGGGCGGCGCGCTGGAACTGCCGGTGGAAATGACGGCGTATCTCGTGTCGATGGCGATGGTTGCGTCGGGTGTCGGCACTTATTTGCAGGTCAACCGCTTCGGACCGGTCGGTTCGGGGATGCTGTCCATCCAGTCGGTGAATTTCTCGTTCGTTACCGTCATGATTGCGCTCGGCGCGGGGATGAAAGAGGGCGGTTTGACTAAGGATGCGATGATTTCGACGCTCTTGGGTGTATCGTTTGTCGGCGCGTTTTTGGTGTGTTTCTCGGCGTGGCTTCTGCCGTATTTGAAAAAAGTGATTACGCCGACGGTTAGCGGCGTGGTCGTGATGCTCATTGGTCTGAGTTTGGTACACGTCGGCATTACCGATTTCGGTGGCGGCTTCGGCGCGAAGGCGGACGGCACGTTCGGCTCGATGGAAAACTTGGGGTTGGCTTCGCTGGTGTTGCTGATTGTGTTGATATTCAACTGCATGAAAAATCCGCTGCTGCGGATGAGCGGCATCGCGGTCGGTCTGATTGTCGGCTACATTGTCGCGCTGTTTTTGGGTAAGGTGGATTTTTCCGCACTGCAAAACCTGCCGCTGGTTACGCTGCCCGTACCGTTTAAATATGGTTTTGCTTTTGACTGGCACGCATTTATTGTGGCGGGTGCGATTTTCCTGTTGAGCGTGTTTGAGGCGGTAGGCGATTTGACCGCGACGGCAATGGTGTCCGACCAGCCGATTGAAGGCGAGGAATACACCAAACGCCTACGCGGCGGCGTGTTGGCTGACGGCTTGGTGTCGGTGATTGCGACGGCTTTGGGTTCGCTGCCGCTGACGACGTTTGCGCAAAACAACGGCGTGATTCAGATGACCGGCGTAGCTTCGCGTCATGTGGGCAAATATATTGCCGTGATTTTGGTGCTGTTGGGTCTGTTCCCCGTTGTCGGTCGCGCGTTTACGACGATTCCGAGTCCGGTGTTGGGCGGCGCGATGGTTTTGATGTTCGGCTTGATTGCGATTGCGGGCGTGCGGATTTTGGTCAGCCACGGCATCCGCAGGCGCGAGGCGGTGATTGCGGCAACGTCGGTTGGTTTGGGCTTGGGCGTGGCGTTTGAGCCGGAAGTGTTTAAGAACCTGCCCGTCTTGTTCCAAAACTCTATTTCCGCCGGCGGCATTACGGCAGTCTTGCTGAATTTGGTCTTGCCCGAAGATAAAACCGAGGCGGCGGTCAAGTTTGATACCGACCACTTGGAACACTGATTTTGAAAACGAATGCCGTCTGAAACGGAATCCCTGTTTCAGACGGCATTGTTTTGAGGCTTACGCTTTTTCGTTTTTCAATACGCGTTGTCGGCGGGTTTCGCTTAATACCATTCCGGCGGACACGGAGACGTTCATGCTTTCGACCGTGCCGAACATCGGTATCGACACCAGCATATCGCAGTGTTCGCGCGTGAGGCGGCGCATACCGTCGCCTTCGTTGCCCATCACCCATGCCGCGCTGTCGGGCAGATCGCAATGGTAAAGGTCGGCGTCGCCGCCCATGTCGGTGCCGATAATCCAGATGCCGTATTCTTTCAGCTCGCGCAGGGTGCGGGCGAGGTTGGTTACGGTGATGTAGGGGACGGTTTCCGCGGCACCGCAGGCGACTTTGCTGACGGTGGCGTTCAGTCCCGCGCTTTTGTCTTTCGGTGCGATGACGGCGTGTACGCCCATCGCGTCGGCGGTACGCAGACACGCGCCGAGGTTGTGCGGATCGGTGATGCCGTCAAGTATCAGCAGCAGCGGCGGTTCGCTCAAGTTTTCCAATACGTCTTCGAGATGGACGTGGTTTTTGGAGGCATCGATAAATCCGGCCACACCCTGATGGCGCGCGCCTTTGCTGATGGCATCAAGACGGGTGGTGTCAACAAAATATACGCGGATGTTTTCGTTTGCCGCCTTTTCCAACACTTCGCGCGTACGGGCATCGTTTTTGCCTTCTTGGATGTAGAGTTCGGTAATCGATTTCGGGTTTTGCCACAAACGGGCATTGACGGCGTGGAAGCCGTAGATAGGTCTTTGGTTTGCCATAATGGTGTTTGTCAAAAGGGTTCAGACGGCATTATAGCAATTTGCCGGTATGCCGTCTGAAGGGGTTAAAACAGGTATGCGATGTATTTCACCAATAGGATAAACAAGATGGATACGGCGCAGCCGATTTTGAATGCCGTTCCGACGACAAGTCCCAATAGCGTACCCAAGCCCGCTTTACCTGCCTGAAGCATATTGCGCCGATCGATCAGTTCGCCTGCCGCCGCGCCGATTAGCGGGCCGAGTACAAGGCCGGGAAGGGAGAAAAACATGCCGATGATGCTGCCGATCAATGCACCGCGAACGGCGAGCTTGCCCGCTCCGGTATATTTTGTTCCCCATATACCTGCCACATAGTCCGTCAGTATGCCGGCAAGGCTGATGAGTCCGACCAGCCACAGGATGCCTGCGCCGTAGATTTGGTATCCGCCGGCATAGGCAAGCAGCCATGTTCCGGCAAACATCAATGCTAATCCGGGGAGGGCGGGGTAAACGATGCCCGCCGTACCGACGGCTATCAGGGCGAGGGCGAGGATGACGAGCAAGGCGGTCATAGGTTCAACCTTTTCTTTTGTTCTGAAAAAAACAGCTTAATACGGAGCGGCATTCTTCTTGCAGGATTCCGCCCCGTATGGCGGTGTGCGTATTGAGGCGTTTGTCGGCAAACAGGTTGACGATGCTGCCTGCCGCGCCGGTTTTGGGTTCTACCGCCCCGTAGATCACGCGCCTGATTCGTGCCTGTATCAGTGCGGACGCGCACATGGCGCAGGGCTCGAGGGTGATATATATGTCGCATCCGTCAAGGCGGTAGTTTTGCATTTCGCTGCCTGCCTGTGCCAAGGCGTTGATTTCGGCATGGCGGCTGACATTGCAGTCGGCAATGCAGGTGTTGTGTGCCGCTGCGATGATTTTGCCGTCTGAAACGATGACTGCCCCGACGGGTATTTCGCCGTCGGCGGCGGATTGTTCTGCTTGGCGCAGTGCTTCGCGCATGAAGTGTTCCATTTCTTCCTGCGGCGGAAAGGCGGCGACGGGCGGATGGTTTTTCAACTCGGCAAGCAGGCGGGTTTTGTCGTGTTGCGTGATTTCTTGCGGGAGTGTGCCGTTCAGCAGCGACTCGAGTTGCCACAGCGTGCTTTTCGTGAGGGTCAAACCTGATGCTTTGAGCAGCAGAAAGGCTTTGACCGAACCGTTTTGCCGCAGTTCTTCGAGCGTACGGATACCGATCCTGTGCAGGGCGGCGACGGTTTTGGGGGCGAGCGGCGGCGTGGTCAGCATAGTTTATGCACCGAAAAACCGTTTTGCCGCCTCAATCAGGCGCGTGCCTGAAGTGCCGTCTGAAAACGGGTCGGCAACGCAGTCTAAAGGTGTTTTGCGCAACCAAGTCAGTTGGCGTTTGGCAAGTTGGCGCGTGGCGGCAATGCCTTTTTCGACAAAGGTTGGGAAATCGGTTTTCCCGTCCAGATATTCCCACGCCTGACGGTAGCCGACGCAGCGTATGGCAGGGGAGTCGGCGGTCAGGCTGGGATAGCGGCGGCGCAGGTTTTCTACTTCGCCGATAAAGCCCTGTTCAAGCATCAGGTGGAAACGCAGGGCGATGTTTTCATGTAGGCGGGCGCGGTTTTCGGGAATCAGGGCGGCGGTATGCAAATCGAAGGGGAGCGTATGGGAGGTTGGGCTGCCGAGGTGTTCGCTCATCGGTTTGCCGGTTAAATAATAAACTTCCAAAGCGCGTTCGATGCGCTGGCTGTCGTTCGGTTTCAGACGGCATGCTGTTTCAGGGTCGACTTTTTGCAGGGTGCGGTAGAGAAAATCCAAGCCGTACATCTGTTTTTGTTCGTCCAAGTCGGCACGCAGGCAGGCATCGGCTTCGGGCAAATCGTTTAAACCTTGGGTCAGGGCGCGGAAATACATCATCGTGCCGCCGACAATCAGCGGACATTTTCCCCGCGCCGTGATTTCGCCGATCAGACGCGTGCAGTCTTCGACAAAACGGGCGGCACTGTATGTCTGAACGGGCGTAATGATGTCGATAAGGTGGTGCGGGACAAAGGCGCGTTCGGAGGCGGACGGTTTCGCCGTGCCGATGTCCATGTCGCGGTAAACCAGCGCGGAATCGAGGCTGATGATTTCGACCGGCAGGGTTTCGGCGATTTTGAGGGCGAGCGCGGTTTTGCCGCAGGCGGTCGGCCCGAGCAGGGCAAAGGCTTTCGGGGTCGGCATAATGTTTCGGGTTTGGAAAAATACGGATTATAGCGGAAAGCGCGCCGACGTTATATTTTGGTTTGCGGAACCGCCCATTGTCTGTCGGTGAGGTCGTAGATTTTTTGTATGTCTTTCAAAATTCGTTCGAAATCTATACCCAGGTCTTTCAGCCTGCCGGAGCGGATATCGAACACCCAGCCGTGGACGGTAGGATAATGCTCGTTCAGATAGCGTTTTTGGACTTCCGCCATTTTGATGATGTTGATACATTGTTCCTGAACGTTCAGTTCGACCAAACGGTCGTAGCGTATGTTTTCGTCGTCAATCGCGTCCAGCTCTTCGCGGTGCAGCCGGTACACGTCGCGGATGTTGCGCAGCCACGGGTTCAACGCGCCGTAGTCGCAGGGTTGCATGGCGGCTTTGATGCCGCCGCAGTTGTAGTGTCCGCAGACGACGATGTGTTTGACTTTCAAATGATCGACCGCGTAGCCGACCACGCTGGCAGCATTGATGTCCAGAGGGTTGACCATATTGGCGATGTTGCGGTGGACGAATACCTCGCCCGGCTTCATGCCCATCATTTCTTCGGCAGTAACGCGGCTGTCGGAACAGCCGATGTAGAGGTAGTCAGGCGTTTGATTTGCGGAGAGCGTCTCGAAAAAATGAGGGTTGTGCTGCAACTGTTCTTCTGCCCAGCGGCGGTTGTATTCAAAAATGTCCTGTTTGGTTTTGTTCATGTATTTCTCCTTTTGATGCGCGTTTCAGACGGCATTGCCGACAGTCTATGCCCGATGCTGCCGTTAGACAAGGTACGTTCTTGAGGCGATAATGGCGTTTTGCTTTTTTTGTTTGAAAGCCTTGCGATGTTCCGAAACCTGCTTGTCCGCTGGCTCGTCGTCTGCCTGATACCCTTGGCGACGCTTGCCGTTTTCGCCGTCAATCCGCCTAAAGATGCGGCGCAACACTTAATCAACGGCATCATTCTTGCCTGCGAAGCGACGTTTTTGTTCAAATTCATCCTTTTCGACACCATCAAACATCATTTGAAACAAGAGTTTGATTTGAAACGTCAAACTATGTTTCTGTTTGTTCCGATTGTTTTGCTGGTTGTGTATTTGTTCCACTATTTTGGCGCGTTTTAGCCCGTTTCCGTTATTTCTATGAATACTCCTCCTTTTGTCTGTTGGATTTTTTGCAAGGTCATCGACAATTTCGGCGACATCGGCGTTTCGTGGCGGCTCGCCCGTGTTTTGCACCGTGAACTCGGTTGGCAGGTGCATTTGTGGACGGACAACGTGTCCGCCTTGCGTACGCTTTGCCCTGATTTGCCCGATGTTCCCTGCGTTCATCAGGATATTCATGTCCGCACTTGGCATTCCGATGCGGCAGATATTGATACCGCGCCTGTTCCCGATGTCGTCATCGAAACTTTTGCCTGCGACCTGCCCGAAAATGTGCTGCACATCATCCGCCGACACAAACCGCTTTGGCTGAATTGGGAATATTTGAGCGCGGAAGAAAGCAATGAAAGGCTGCACCTGATGCCTTCGCCGCAGGAGGGCGTTCAAAAATATTTTTGGTTTATGGGTTTCAGCGAAAAAAGCGGCGGGTTGATACGCGAACGTGATTACCAAGATGCCGTCCGTTTCAATACCGAAGCCCTGCGTCAGCGGCTGATGCTTCCCGAAAAAAACGCGCCCGAATGGCTGCTTTTCGGCTATCGGAGCGATATTTGGGCAAAGTGGCTGGACATGTGGCAACAGGCAGACAGCCCGCTAACCCTGCTGCTGGCGGGGGCGCAAATTATCGACAGCCTCAAACAAAGCGGCGTTATTCCGCAAAATGCCCTACAAAACGACGGCGATGTTTTTCAGACGGCATCCGTCCGCCTCGTCAAAATCCCGTTCGTGCCACAACAGGATTTCGACCAACTGCTGCACATCGCCGACTGCGCCGTCATCCGCGGCGAAGACAGTTTCGTCCGCGCCCAGCTTGCGGGCAAACCCTTCTTTTGGCACATCTACCCGCAAGATGAAAACGTCCATCTCGACAAACTCCACGCCTTTTGGGATAAGGCACACGGTTTCTACTCTCCCGAAACCGCATCGGCACACCGCCGCCTTTCAGACGACCTCAACGGCGGAGAGGCTTTATCCGCCACGCAACGCCTCGAATGTTGGCAAACCCTGCAACAACATCAAAACGGCTGGCGGCAAGGCGCGGAGGATTGGAGCCGTTATCTTTTCGGGCAGCCTTCCGCATCCGAAAAACTCGCCGCCTTTGTTTCAAAGCATCAAAAAATACGCTAGAATAGCGCGTTTTACGACAACCGATTTGATTGGAAAATCACAATGAAAACAGCACAAGAACTGCGCGCCGGCAATGTATTTATGGTCGGCAACGATCCTATGGTCGTTCAAAAAACCGAATACATCAAAGGCGGCCGCTCTTCCGCCAAAGTCAGCATGAAACTGAAAAACCTGCTGACCGGCGCGGCTTCTGAAACCATTTACAAAGCCGACGACAAATTCGACGTGGTCATCCTGTCCCGCAAAAACTGTACGTACAGCTACTTTGCCGACCCGATGTACGTCTTTATGGACGAAGAATTCAACCAATACGAAATCGAAGCCGACAATATCGGCGACGCGTTGAAATTCATCGTTGACGGTATGGAAGACCAATGCGAAGTTACCTTCTATGAAGGCAACCCCATTTCTGTCGAACTGCCCACCATCATCGTGCGCGAAGTCGAGTACACCGAGCCTGCCGTCAAAGGCGATACTTCCGGCAAAGTGATGAAAACCGCGCGTCTGGTCGGCGGCACTGAAATCCAAGTGATGTCTTACATCGAAAACGGCGACAAAGTCGAAATTGACACCCGCACCGGCGAATTCCGCAAACGCGCCTGATGCCCTGCCGAAAAATGCCGTCTGAAAGGCTTTCAGACGGCATTTTTTTATATTCGCCCCGTGTTTGGATTGAAGTAGATGTTTTTTTCGTAAACGACAATACGCGTGATTTTGCCATTTTCGTCAAAATGGATGTCTAAAAACGGTTTGTCGGGATTGCGTTCACGGTTGGACAGCCGGAAGAGTGATTGGTTTTCAAGCATTTCTCCGTGTATTTTCAGATAGCCGGGCAATTGGCTGATGTGTTGGAAATTGCCGCCAAGTCCGTTGTTGTGCCGGCTCGAATAGGCAGGGGTTGCCGAAACTTCAAAATAACGCGTGCGTTTCGGCTCCTCGCCTTGCCCGCGGGTTTCTTCGCTGCCCTGTGTCAGCAACAGCGTCGCTTCTCGGAGGCGGCGTTCCTGTTCCATCAAGGCATCTTGTGCCTGCCGGCTGATCGTGCGCTTTCCGTAACGCAAGTCTTCAATTGCCAGTATGATTTTCTGATGGTAGTCGGGATCTTCAGGGCGGATGTCGGGAAACAGCAGCCGCTGTATGTTGTCATAGCCACTGTCGGGTAAGCCGAAACGGGTTTCCAGTTCGTGATGGGAAAGGGCAAACAGACAGTCCGAGTCGATGTGTTCGGCGATTTGCTGCATGAGATCGTCAATGCCGGTGGCGGGGTGCAGGTCGGTGCAATTTGACGGCAGCACGCTTTCTGCCTGCTTGACGTTATCAGGGGCGGATGCGGCCTGTTGCAAATCGGTTTGGGAAGAAGCTGATGACGCGGAGGACGAAGCGGCAGATGCGCCGGTTTCTTTGGTTTTATCTTCTTTGTTCGGAGAGCACGCGGTCAGCATGATTGCGGCAAGCCATAAGAGAAGTGATGAGGTTTTGTTTTTCATTCTATTGTTTCCAGTATTAAAGAGGCCGTCTGAAAACCTGACGTTTCATTTTTCAGACGGCCTGTTGTTAATAGAACCGAAGAACCCGTTATTGCCGACAAGGTTCTCAACCTGTCTTACCCGACGCGGTAAAATGCAAGGCTGCCCAAAAGGTTGGGGAAATGTTTGACCTGTCTGTTGCCCGTCATCACGGCGCGCTCAAGCACGCGGATGTTGTTTTTGGCGCACAACAAATCAAAGTCTTTGAGCGTGCACCAATGGATATTGGGCGTGTCGTACCAATGGTAGGGCATACGTTCGGAAACGGGCATATGGCCGCCGAGTGCGATTTGGACGCGGTTGCGCCAGTAGCCGAAATTCGGGAAGCTGACAATCGCCTGTTTGGCAACGCGCATCAGGCAGCGCAGGATTTTTTCGGTATTCTGCATCGCTTGGATGGTCTGGCTCAACACAATCACATCAAAACTTTGATCGTTGAATGCGGTTAAACCTTCTTCCAAATCGGCTTGGATAACATTCACGCCGCGCGACATGGCGGCGATGACGCTATTTGTGTCGATTTCGATGCCGTAGCCGCTGCATTTTTTGTGTTCGACCAAGGCGGCAAGCAGTTCGCCGTCGCCGCAGCCCAAGTCCAAGACGCGGCTGCCTTCGGGTATCCGGTCGTAAATCAGTTGCAAATCATCGCGCAGGTTCATTGCTGACATTCCTTATAAACGTTGTCCATATAGGCGGCGACCGCGCGCATATAGGCTTCGTCTTCCATTAAAAAGGCATCGTGCCCGTGTGAGGATTTTACTTCGATATACTGCACCGGCTTTTGTGCGGCAATCAGGGCCTTGACCAGTTCGTGCGAACGTTCGGGCGCGAAACGCCAGTCGGTGCTGAAGCTGGCGACAAAGAATTTTGCCTGCACATCCTGTACGGCGCGGGTCAGGCTGTTGCCGAAATCCGCCGCCGGATCGAAATAGTCCAAAGCCTTGGTCATCAGCAAATAGGTGTTGGCATCAAACCGCCCGACGAATTTGTCGCCCTGATAGCGCAGATAGGATTCTACTTCAAATTCAACGCCATAGCCGTATTGATAGCCGTTGGAACGCAAATCGCGTCCGAATTTTTTGCCCAAACCGTCTTCGGCAAGATACGTAATGTGTCCCATCATGCGGGCAATCCGCAAACCGCGCGCAGGAACGGTGTTGCGGCTGCGGTAATGTCCTTCATTGAAATCGGGGTCGGTCAAAATCGCCTGACGCGCCACATCGTTAAACGCGATATTTTGTGTGGACAGTTTCGGCGCGGAGGCAATCACTAAGGCATGGCGCACGCGCTCGGGATAGGAAATCGTCCACTGCAAAGCCTGCATACCGCCCAAGCTGCCGCCGACAATCGCCGCCCATTGTTCGATGCCGAGATAATCGGCAAGCGCGGCTTGGGATTTTACCCAGTCCTTCACCGTAACCACAGGAAAATCCGCGCCATATTCCCTACCCGTTTCAGGATTGATCGACAAAGGTCCGCTGCTGCCGTCGCAGCCGCCCAGATTGTTCAAACCGACCACGAAAAAACGTTCCGTATCAATCGGTTTGCCGGGTCCGACCATATTGTCCCACCAGCCGGCATATTTATCCTCCGCCGAATACCTGCCTGCAACGTGATGGTTGCCCGACAGCGCGTGGCAGATTAAAACCGCATTGTTTTTTTCGGCATTCAGCTCGCCGTAGGTTTCAATCATCAGATCGAAACGCGGCAAAGTTTTACCGTTTTCCAAAACCAGCGGCATCTCAAACGGAATTTTTTGGGGCGTTACAATGCCCACCGAGGCATTTTGACTCATATCCTGTTCCAACAAATGCGGCGAAAAGCGTTATTATATAGCAAACGGCATGATTTTTTGACACGGTCGGACAAGCAGCCCGACGCGCTGAAACATCCGTCCCCATGCCGCCGCAACCGATCCATACTTTTTCAGACGACCTCCACCGCTTCCCTATATGATAGGCAGACTTTTCCGTATTTTTTTCTTTTTCGCACTTGCCGCGCTGATTATCAACCGCCTTTTCAGTCGCAGGCAAAAACGTGCCCTGCGCGAAGTCGCCAAAATCAGCGCATGGGTGCTGCTTGGTGCAGCCGCGGCGACGCTGTTTTGGTATTTGATCATGCTGTATTTCAAACACATTCCAGATTCGTATTGACGGAAAAAATGCCGTCTGAAACGTATTTTTCTGTTTCAGACGGCACATTTGAAAAGGGCTTGCGGCAGGAGGGGCTTTACAACCGAAGCAGGAAGGGCAGGGGGTCAGCGTTGGCGCGCTTTAAAACGCGGATTGCTTTTGCAGATGACGTAAACTTTGCCTTTACGTCTGACAATCTGACAGTCGCGGTGGCGTTGTTTGGCGGTTTTGAGTGAAGACAGAACCTGCATTATTTGTCCTTTCTAAACGATGACATGACGGATTGGAAACGTTGGTTGAATTTGCTGGCGCGGCCTTCGGTATTGACGTTGCGCTGCTTGCCGGTATAGACGGGATGGGATGCGGAAGAAGTATCCAGCGAAAACAGCGGATATTCTTTGCCGTCCGTCCAAACCATCGTTTTTCCGTGCGTTTCAGCGCAAGAACGAATCAGCCAGCCTTCATTGGCGCTGCTGTCGAAAAAAAGAACGGTTCGATAATTGTCAGGATGAATATTCGGTTTCATATATTGCCTTGCTTGAAGTGTTATAACATAACAAACTCTAACATAGTTTAGAAGGGCTGTACAAGGAAATTTAACTATTTTTGTAATATATTAGAAATTTTCATGATAAATCTGAAAATTTTGAAATTGACTCATGTTTGGCGCAACTTTATTATGTTGCCTGAAATATCATATAAAAGATAATAAAAGGTACGCAGCCATGAATTACGCAAAAGAAATCAATGCGTTAAACAACAGCCTTTCCGATTTGAAAGGCGACATCAACGTTTCGTTTGAATTTTTCCCGCCGAAAAACGAGCAAATGGAAACGATGCTGTGGGATTCCATCCACCGTCTGCAAACCCTGCATCCCAAGTTCGTATCCGTAACCTACGGTGCAAACTCCGGCGAACGCGACCGCACGCACGGCATCGTCAAACGCATCAAACAGGAAACCGGCTTGGAAGCCGCGCCGCACCTGACCGGCATCGATGCATCCCCCGACGAATTGCGCCAAATCGCCAAAGATTATTGGGACAGCGGCATCCGCCGCATTGTCGCCCTGCGCGGCGACGAGCCGCCCGGTTATGAGAAAAAACCGTTTTATGCCGAAGACTTGGTCAAACTCCTGCGCTCCGTCGCCGACTTCGACATCTCCGTAGCGGCATATCCCGAAGTACATCCCGAAGCCAAATCCGCACAAGCCGACCTGATTAACCTGAAGCGAAAAATCGATGCGGGCGCAAACCACGTCATCACCCAATTTTTCTTTGATGTGGAACGCTACCTGCGCTTCCGCGACCGCTGCGTGATGTTGGGTATCGATGTGGAAATCGTCCCCGGTATTTTGCCTGTTACCAACTTCAAGCAGCTCGGTAAAATGGCGCAAGTAACCAACGTCAAAATCCCAAGCTGGCTGTCGCAAATGTATGAAGGTTTGGACGACGACCAAGGCACGCGCAACCTCGTCGCCGCCAGTATCGCCATCGATATGGTCAAAGTCCTGTCCCGCGAAGGCGTGAAAGATTTCCACTTTTACACGCTTAACCGCAGCGAGCTGACTTACGCCATCTGCCATATTTTGGGCGTGCGCCCTTAAAGCTGAAAACGGCTTCAGACGGCATCCGAGGCCGTCTGAAAAGCAAAATGCCGCCCCATCCTGGCCATTCTGATTTACAATACCGGCCGATTCGGATCGAACCGGTCCTTACAAAATCCAACTGGAGAGTTCAACATGACAACATTACATTTTTCAGGCTTCCCACGCGTCGGTGCCTTCCGCGAATTGAAATTCGCACAAGAAAAATACTGGCGCAAAGAAATCAGCGAGCAAGAATTGCTGGCTGTTGCTAAAGACTTGCGCGAGAAAAACTGGAAACACCAAGCTGCTGCCAACGCTGATTACGTTGCTGTAGGCGATTTCACTTTCTACGACCACATCCTCGACCTGCAAGTTGCCACCGGTGCCATCCCTGCCCGTTTCGGCTTCGACAGCCAAAACCTGTCTTTGGAACAATTCTTCCAACTGGCCCGTGGTAACAAAGACCAATTCGCTATCGAAATGACCAAATGGTTCGACACCAACTACCACTACTTGGTGCCTGAATTCCACGCCGATACCGAATTCAAAGCCAACGCCAAACACTACGTTCAACAACTGCAAGAAGCCCAAGCTTTGGGCCTGAAAGCCAAACCGACCATCGTCGGCCCATTAACTTTCCTGTGGGTTGGTAAAGAAAAAGGCGCAGTCGAATTCAACCGCCTGAGCCTGTTGCCTAAACTGTTGCCTGTTTACGTTGAAATCCTGACTGCTTTGGTTGAAGCCGGTGCCGAGTGGATTCAAATCGACGAACCTGCTTTGGCTGTCGATCTGCCTAAAGAATGGGTGGAAGCCTACAAAGACGTTTACGCCACTTTGAGCAAAGTCAACGCCAAAATCCTGTTGAGCACTTACTTCGGTTCCGTTGCCGAACATGCCGCATTGCTGAAATCCCTGCCTGTTGACGGCCTGCACATCGATTTGGTACGCGCTCCCGAGCAACTGGACGCGTTCGCCGACTACGACAAAGTCCTGTCTGCTGGCGTGATTGATGGCCGCAACATTTGGCGCGCCAACCTGAACAAAGTTTTGGAAACTGTCGAGCCTCTGCAAGCCAAACTGGGCGACCGTTTGTGGATTTCCAGCTCTTGCTCGCTGCTGCACACTCCGTTTGACTTGTCAGTTGAAGAAAAACTGAAAGCCAACAAACCCGACCTGTACTCTTGGTTGGCATTCACCCTGCAAAAAACCCAAGAATTGCGCGTTCTGAAAGCCGCATTGAACGAAGACCGTGATTCTGTTGCCGAAGAACTGGCCGCCAGCCAAGCTGCCGCAGACTCCCGTGCCAACAGCAGCGAAATCCACCGCGCAGACGTTGCCAAACGCCTGGCTGATTTGCCTGCCAACGCAGACCAACGCAAATCTCCATTTGCCGACCGTATCAAAGCGCAACAAGCATGGTTGAACCTGCCCCTGCTGCCGACGACCAACATCGGTTCTTTCCCGCAAACTACCGAAATCCGCCAAGCACGCGCAGCCTTCAAAAAAGGCGAACTGTCTGCTGCCGATTACGAAGCCGCGATGAAAAAAGAAATCGCCTTGGTGGTTGAAGAGCAAGAAAAACTGGACTTGGACGTACTGGTACACGGCGAAGCCGAGCGTAACGACATGGTTGAATACTTCGGCGAATTGTTGAGCGGTTTTGCATTCACCCAATACGGCTGGGTACAAAGCTACGGCTCACGCTGCGTTAAACCACCTATCATCTTTGGTGACGTAAGCCGTCCTGAAGCCATGACCGTAGCTTGGTCTACTTACGCACAAAGCCTGACCAAACGCCCGATGAAAGGCATGTTGACCGGCCCTGTAACCATTCTGCAATGGTCTTTTGTCCGCAACGATATTCCTCGCTCTACCGTGTGCAAACAAATCGCACTGGCTCTGAACGACGAAGTATTGGATCTGGAAAAAGCCGGCATCAAAGTCATCCAAATCGACGAACCTGCCATCCGTGAAGGTCTGCCTTTGAAACGCGCCGATTGGGATGCCTATCTGAACTGGGCGGGTGAATCCTTCCGCTTGTCCTCTACCGGTTGCGAAGACAGCACACAAATCCACACTCATATGTGCTACTCTGAGTTCAACGATATCCTGCCTGCGATTGCTGCAATGGATGCGGACGTGATCACCATTGAGACTTCACGTTCCGACATGGAACTCTTGACTGCGTTCGGCGAGTTCAAATACCCGAACGACATCGGTCCGGGTGTTTACGACATCCACAGCCCGCGCGTACCGACTGAAGCTGAAGTGGAACACCTGTTGCGCAAAGCCATCGAGGTTGTACCGGTTGAGCGTCTGTGGGTGAATCCTGACTGCGGCCTGAAAACCCGTGGCTGGAAAGAAACTCTGGAACAACTCCAAGTGATGATGAACGTAACCCACAAACTGCGTGCCGAACTGGCTAAATAAGCAGGGATAACGTGATCAGATGCCGTCTGAATACTTTTCAGACGGCATTTCTGTTTTCAAATGAGCGTAGGGGAGTTTCTAAGAATTTTTCTCAAATAAGACTTGTTTTTTTTAGGCATGGCTTTATATACTGTAAAAAGTTGGTCGAGGTTGGTGATTAATAGTTTTGAATAATTAATATTATTTGAACTATAAATTATACAAATCGACTTATTCGGGGTAGAATGCCCAGCGATTCACAATCATTTCTTAAACCTATCTATTAAGGAGCTCAAAATGGCTTTGCAAGATCGTACCGGTCAAAAAGTACCTTCCGTAGTATTCCGCACCCGCGTCGGCGACACTTGGAAAGATGTGTCTACTGACGATTTGTTCAAAGGCAAAAAAGTAGTCGTATTCTCTCTGCCCGGCGCATTTACTCCGACTTGTTCTTCTTCACACTTGCCGCGTTACAACGAATTGTTCGGCGCGTTCAAAGAAAACGGCGTTGACGCAATCTACTGCGTATCTGTAAACGATACTTTCGTAATGAACGCTTGGGCTGCCGAAGAAGAATCAGACAACATCTACATGATTCCTGACGGCAACGGCGAATTTACCGAAGGTATGGGTATGCTGGTCGGCAAAGAAGACTTGGGCTTCGGTAAACGTTCTTGGCGTTACTCCATGCTGGTTAACGACGGCGTGGTAGAAAAAATGTTCATCGAACCTGAAGAACCGGGCGATCCTTTCAAAGTATCCGATGCAGATACTATGCTGAAATTTGTTGCTCCCGATTGGAAGGCTCAAGAGTCTGTTGCCATCTTTACCAAACCCGGCTGCCAATTCTGTGCTAAAGCCAAACAAGCTTTGCAAGACAAAGGTTTGTCTTACGAAGAAATCGTATTGGGCAAAGATGCAACCGTTACTTCCGTTCGCGCTATTACCGGCAAGATGACTGCCCCGCAAGTCTTCATCGGCGGTAAATACATCGGCGGCAGCGAAGATTTGGAAGCTTACTTGGCTAAAAACTGATAGCTGTTTGCTTAAGGCAGTTTGATTAAACTGTCTGATGTACCGGATAGAGTTATTCGGGCGGTTCTATACTGCCGCTCCGAATAACTCTATATTTATAAGAGGATTTGGATATTGTTGCACTCAATCGAAATTTTGTTTTTATTTATCTGAATAATGTTTTTGATTGGGAAAATATTTAAATGCCGTCTGAAGCCAATATATTCCGTGTCGGCAGTGTTTCAGACGAAAATGGAAGGACAAAGATTATGAAAAAAATTCAAGCGGATGTCGTCGTAATCGGCGGCGGTACTGCCGGTATGGGTGCGTTTCGCAATGCCCGTTTACATTCGGATAATGTTTACCTGATTGAAAACAATGTGTTCGGCACGACCTGCGCGCGCGTGGGCTGTATGCCTTCCAAACTCTTGATTGCCGCCGCAGAAGCGCGTCATCACGCATTGCATACCGACCCGTTCGGCGTGCATTTGGATAAAGACAGCATTGTCGTCAACGGCGAAGAGGTTATGCAGCGTGTCAAATCCGAGCGCGACCGTTTTGTCGGCTTTGTCGTTGCCGATGTGGAAGAGTGGCCTGCCGACAAGCGCATTATGGGTTCGGCTAAATTTATCGACGAGAATACCGTCCAAATCGACGACCATACCCAAATCACGGCAAAAAGTTTCGTGATTGCTACCGGCTCGCGTCCCGTCATCCTACCGCAGTGGCAGTCTTTGGGCGACCGTTTGATTATCAACGACGACGTTTTCTCATGGGATACGCTGCCTAAGAGCGTTGCTGTGTTCGGGCCGGGCGTTATCGGTTTGGAACTGGGTCAGGCATTGCACCGTTTGGGCGTGAAAGTCGAAATTTTCGGCTTGGGCGGCATCATCGGCGGCATTTCCGACCCTGTCGTTTCAGACGAAGCGAAAGCCGTGTTCGGCGAAGAATTGAAACTGCATCTGGATGCTAAAACCGAGGTTAAACTCGATACGGACGGCAATGTAGAAGTCCATTGGGAGCAGGACGGCGAAAAAGGCGTATTTGTTGCCGAATATATGCTGGCAGCCGTAGGCCGCCGTCCGAACGTTGACAATATCGGTTTGGAAAACATCAATATCGAAAAAGACGCGCGCGGCGTACCCGTTGCCGATCCGCTGACCATGCAAACCAGCATTCCGCATATCTTTATCGCGGGCGACGCGTCCAATCAACTGCCTCTGCTGCACGAAGCCGCCGACCAAGGCAAGATTGCCGGCGACAATGCAGGCCGCTACCCGAATATCGGCAGCGGTTTGCGCCGCAGCACCATCGGCGTGGTGTTTACCAATCCGCAAATCGGCTTTGTCGGTTTGAAATACGCGCAAGTTGCCGCGCAATACCAGCCAGACGAATTTGTCATTGGCGAAGTGTCGTTCAAAAACCAAGGCCGCAGCCGCGTGATGCTGGTAAACAAAGGCCATATGCGCCTGTATGCTGAAAAAGCAACCGGCCGCTTCATCGGTGCGGAAATCGTAGGTCCTGCCGCCGAACATTTGGCGCACCTGTTGGCTTGGGCGCATCAAATGAAGATGACCGTTCCTCAAATGCTGGAGATGCCGTTCTACCATCCCGTTATCGAGGAAGGTCTGCGTACCGCGTTGCGCGATGCCGATGCGAAATTGAAAGCCTGACCGATATGGCAAAACAATGCCGTCTGAAATTTTTTCAGACGGCATTTTATTTTTGAGGATGGGGTTGGAGGTCGGATGCTGATACCGTGTCGGGAATGGGGCAAAACTAAAAATCTTTCTTTTAATCTGCTGTTTTCACGCGTGTTTGTCAAAATCTATCAGTTTGTTTTTAAAATACACTGTTCAAAATGGGATAAAACAGGTAAATTAACGTTTATGTAACCCAATGTAGCAATGGGTTTACGGTTTTTGAGTCGATATATAACTACAGAGGAATTGACTATGTCTGTCAAACCGCGTCCTGTTTATCTGGATTTGCCGAACATCCGTCTGCCGATACCCGGGATAGTTTCCATCCTTCACCGCATCAGCGGGGTCGGGCTGTTTATTATGCTGCCTTTCCTGTTGTATTTCCTGTCCGGTACCCTAAGTCAAGAGTCTGCATTTGAAACTTACCGTGCCATTGTTTCTCATCCTTTGGTCAAGCTGGTCTTAATCGGCGTATTGTGGGCTTATCTGCACCATTCCCTTGCCGGTATCCGCTTTTTATTTTTGGATGCGCACAAAGGCCTTGAGCTGAATACTGCACGGAACACCGCTAAATTTGTCTTTACCGCAGCTTTGGTGCTGACTGTCGTTTTGGGAGCGTTGTTATGGTAGAGCGTAAATTGACCGGTGCGCATTACGGTTTGCGCGATTGGGCGATGCAGCGTGCGACTGCGGTTATCATGTTGATCTATACCGTTGCACTTTTAGTGATTCTGTTTACCCTGCCTAAAGAATATTCGGCATGGCAGGCATTTTTCGATCAAGTTTGGGTGAAAGTGTTCACTCAGGTCAGCTTTATCGCCGTATTTTTGCACGCTTGGGTGGGTATCCGCGATTTGTGGATGGACTATATCAAACCCTTCGGCGTGCGTTTGTTTTTGCAGGTTGCCACCATCGTTTGGTTGGTCGGTTGCTTGGTGTATTCAGTTAAAGTAATTTGGGGGTAAGTATGGGTTTTCCTGTTCGCAAGTTTGATGCCGTAATTGTCGGCGGTGGTGGTGCAGGTTTACGCGCAGCCCTCCAATTATCCAAATCCGGTCTGAATTGTGCCGTTTTATCTAAAGTGTTTCCGACCCGTTCGCATACCGTAGCGGCGCAGGGTGGTATTTCCGCTTCGCTGGGTAATGTGCAGGAAGACCGTTGGGACTGGCATATGTACGATACCGTGAAAGGTTCCGACTGGCTAGGCGACCAAGATGCGATTGAGTTTATGTGTCGCGCAGCGCCCGAAGCGGTGATTGAGTTGGAACACATGGGTATGCCTTTTGACCGCGTGGAAAGCGGCAAAATTTATCAACGTCCTTTTGGCGGTCATACTGCCGAACACGGTAAACGCGCGGTAGAACGTGCTTGCGCAGTTGCCGACCGTACCGGTCATGCGATGCTGCATACCCTGTATCAGCAAAACGTCCGTGCCAATACGCAATTCTTTGTGGAATGGACGGCGCAAGATTTGATTCGTGATGAAAACGGCGACGTCGTCGGTGTGACTGCCATGGAAATGGAAACCGGCGAAGTTTATATTTTCCACGCTAAAGCCGTGATGTTTGCTACCGGCGGTGGCGGTCGTATTTATGCTTCTTCTACCAATGCCTATATGAATACCGGCGACGGTTTGGGCATTTGCGCCCGTGCGGGCATTCCGTTGGAAGATATGGAATTTTGGCAATTCCACCCGACCGGCGTGGCGGGTGCGGGCGTATTGATTACCGAAGGCGTACGCGGTGAGGGCGGTATTCTGTTGAATGCCGACGGCGAACGCTTTATGGAACGCTATGCGCCGACCGTAAAAGACTTGGCTTCGCGCGACGTGGTTTCCCGTGCGATGGCGATGGAAATCTACGAAGGTCGCGGCTGCGGTAAAAACAAAGACCATGTATTGCTGAAAATCGACCATATCGGTGCCGAAAAAATTATGGAAAAACTGCCGGGCATCCGCGAGATTTCCATCCAGTTTGCCGGTATCGACCCGATTAAAGACCCGATTCCTGTCGTGCCGACTACCCACTACATGATGGGTGGCATTCCGACCAATTATCATGGCGAAGTTGTCGTTCCTCAAGGCGACGAGTACGAAGTGCCTGTAAAAGGTCTGTATGCCGCAGGTGAGTGCGCTTGTGCTTCCGTACACGGTGCGAACCGTTTGGGTACAAACTCCCTGCTGGACTTGGTAGTATTCGGTAAAGCTGCCGGCGACAGTATGATTAAATTCATCAAAGAACAAAACTGCTGGAAACCTCTGCCTGCAAATGCCGGCGAACTGACTCGCCAACGTATCGAACGCTTGGATAACCAAACCGGTGGCGAAAACGTCGATGCGCTGCGCCGCGAACTGCAACGCTCCGTCCAATTGCACGCCGGCGTGTTCCGTACCGATGCGATTTTGGCGGAAGGTGTGAAACAGGTGATGGAGATTGCCGAGCGCGTGAAACGTACCGAAATCAAGGACAAGAGCAAAGTGTGGAATACCGCGCGTATCGAGGCTTTGGAATTGGACAACCTGATTGAAGTGGCGAAAGCGACTTTGGTGTCTGCCGAAGCACGTAAAGAATCACGCGGCGCGCACGCTTCAGACGACCATCCTGAGCGCGATGACGAAAACTGGATGAAACACACCCTGTATCATTCGGACACCAATACCTTGTCTTATAAACCGGTACATACCAAGCCTTTGAGCGTGGAATATATCAAACCGGCCAAACGCGTTTATTGATGCATTTTCAGACGGCATCTGTCTTAGAGGCCGTCTGAAATCTAACCATACCCACATTGAACTGCTTGAATCCATAATACAAAATCATTGGGCAGTTGATGAGAAAGGAACACTTCTCATGGAAAAAATGAGTTTTGAAATTTACCGTTACAACCCGGACGTTGATGCCAAGCCTTATATGCAACGTTACGAGTTGGAATTGGAGCCGACCGACGTGAAACTTTTGGACGCTTTGGTGCGTCTGAAAGCGCAAGACGATACCCTGTCTTTCCGCCGTTCCTGCCGCGAAGGTATTTGCGGTTCTGACGGTATGAACATCAACGGCAAAAACGGCTTGGCGTGTCTGACCGATTTACGCAGCCTGAAACAGCCTGTCAAAATCCGCCCGTTGCCCGGTCTGCCCGTCATCCGCGACCTGATTGTGGATATGACCCAGTTCTTCAAACAATACCATTCCATCAAACCTTATGTCGTTAACGACAATCCTATTGATGCGGACAAAGAGCGTCTGCAAACTCAGGAAGAGCGCAAAGAGTTGGACGGCTTGTACGAATGTATTTTGTGCGCCTGCTGTTCGACCGCCTGCCCGTCGTTCTGGTGGAATCCCGACAAATTCGTCGGTCCGTCCGGCTTGCTGAACGCCTACCGCTTCATTGCGGACAGCCGAGATACCATCACTAATGAGCGTTTGGACAATTTGAACGATCCGTACCGTTTGTTCCGCTGCCACACCATTATGAACTGTGTGGACGTATGCCCCAAACACTTGAATCCGACCCGTGCCATCGGCAAGATTAAAGAGATTATGTTGAAGCGGGCCGTTTAAGAAATGATGGTTTTTGACGATATTGCCAAACGGAAAATCCGTTTTCAAACCCGCCGGGGATTGTTGGAATTAGATTTAATCTTCGGCAGGTTTATGGAAAAAGAATTCGAGCATTTGAGCGATAAAGAGCTGTCCGAGTTTTCCGAAATCCTTGAATTTCAAGATCAAGAATTGCTTGCCTTGATTAACGGGCATTCGGCAACGGACAAAGGGCACCTTATCCCGATGCTTGAAAAAATCAGACGGGCATGAGGCATCCGAAATCTGCCTGCGGGCAGATTTCAAAATGCAAAGGCCGTCTGAAGGCAAAGAACGTGCTGCGGATGCAGCAACGTGGGTTACAACTTGCAAAGGAGCGATAATATGTCCAAATCAATCAAACTCAACGTACCGGGTCAGGCAGGCTTGGATTTGCCGGTATTGGAAGCCAGCATCGGGCATGATGTGGTTGACATTCGGGGGCTGACAAAAAATACAGGTTTGTTTTCCTTCGACCCCGGATTTGTTTCAACCGCAAGCTGTGAGTCTAAAATTACTTATATCGACGGCGATCAAGGCTTACTTTATTATCGCGGATACCCCATCGAGCAGCTGGCCGAAAAATCCGATTATTTGGAAGTCTGCTACCTGTTGATTTACGGCGAACTGCCGACTCCCGAGCAAAAGGCAGAATTTGACAATACCGTCAGCCGCCACACGATGGTGCATGAACAGCTGACTTGGTTCTTCCGGGGTTTCCGCCGCGACGCGCATCCGATGGCGATGATGGTCGGCGTGGTCGGCGCGCTGTCTGCGTTCTACCAAGACAGCTTGGACATTACCAATCCCGAACACCGCAAAATCGCGATTTACCGCCTGATTTCCAAAATCCCGACCATTGCGGCAATGTGCTACCGCTATTCAAACGGTCTGCCGTTCAATTATCCGAAGAATAATCTTTCTTATTCCGAAAACTTCCTTCATATGATGTTCGCCACGCCGTGTGAAGACTACAAACCCAATCCTGTTTTGGCGCGCGCGCTCGACCGCATCTTTATTTTGCATGCCGACCATGAGCAAAACGCCTCAACTTCGACCGTCCGTCTGGCAGGGTCTTCGGGTGCGAACCCGTTTGCCTGTATTGCTGCCGGTATCGCCTGCCTGTGGGGTGCTTCGCACGGCGGCGCGAACGAAGCCGTGTTGAAAATGCTGGACGAAATCGGCGATGTGTCCAATGTTGCCGAATATATGGAAGGCGTGAAACAGCGCAAATACCGCCTGATGGGCTTCGGACACCGCGTATACCGCAATATGGATCCGCGTGCCAGCATTATGCGCGAAACCTGCTATGAAGTTTTGAAAGAATTGGGTCTGGAAGACAGTCCGAAATTCAAACTGGCGATGGAATTGGAACAGATTGCGCTGAAAGACCCGTTCTTTATCGAACGCAAACTGTATCCCAATGTCGATTTCTATTCCGGCATCGTCCTGTCCGCGCTGGGCATCCCGACCGAAATGTTTACCGTCATCTTCGCCCTGTCGCGCAGCGTGGGCTGGATTTCGCACTGGCACGAGATGATTAGCGATCCTTCGCTGAAAATCGGCCGTCCCCGCCAGCTTTATACCGGTTCGGAACGCCGCGATTATGTGCCGGCAGGCGAGAGGTAACATACATTAATATATTGTCAAACAGGCAATATCAGAGAACCGGATTGTTTCCCGAATCCGTCTGATTGTAGTCGGATGAAATCAATGCAAGCAATCCGGTTTAAAATAGGGTAGAATAAAATGTCTTTTCAGACGGCATCAGTTCCGCCGTCAGGACGCGGATTTCTACCCTTTGTTTATATTTTAAAGAAAAGAGCGCACGCCATGATGGACGAAAAACTCAATTTCTCTTACCTGTTCGGTTCGAACGCACCCTACATTGAGGAATTGTACGAGGCTTTTTTGGAAAACCCCGATGCGGTTGATGAAAAATGGAAGCAGTATTTCACCGATTTGAGCAAACAGCCGGGGACGGTTGCTGTCGATGTCGCACACACACCGATACGCGAATCATTTGTTACTTTGGCGAAAAAGAAAATTGCATCTGCCGTTGCGGGCGGTGCGGATGAGGCAATGCTGAAAAAGCAAGTCAGCGTTTTACGGCTGATTTCCGCCTATCGTATCCAAGGCGTGGGTGCGGCACGGCTCGATCCGCTCAAACGTATCCCTCCGCGCGACATTGAAGCCCTCGATCCGAAATTCCACGGTCTGTCTGATGCCGATATGGCGCTTCAATTCAATATGGGAGAGGGCGATTTTGCCAATCGCGGCAAGCTGCCCTTGTCCCAAATCATCAGCAACCTCAAACAAACCTACTGCGGCCACATCGCATTGGAATATATCTATATTCCCAATACCGAAGAGCGTCGTTGGGTACGCAACTATTTTGAAAGCGTATTGTCCACACCGCATTACAATGCCGATCAAAAACGCCGTATCTTGAAAGAGATGACCGCTGCCGAAACTCTGGAACGCTATCTGCATACCAAATATGTCGGTCAAAAACGCTTTGGTGTCGAAGGCGGCGAAAGCGCGATTGCCGGTTTGAACTACCTGATTCAAAACGCCGGTAAAGACGGCGTGGAAGAAGTCATCATCGGTATGGCACACCGTGGCCGTCTGAATGTTTTGGTGAACATTTTGGGCAAAAAACCCGGTGATTTGTTTGCCGAATTTGAAGGTCGTGCCGAAATCAAATTGCCTAGCGGCGACGTAAAATACCACATGGGCTTCAGCTCCGACATCGCCACTCCGCATGGTCCGATGCACGTTTCTTTGGCATTTAACCCGTCCCACTTGGAAATTGTTAACCCGGTAGTGGAAGGTTCTGCACGCGCCAAACAAAAACGTTTGGGCGAAAACGGCCGCGATAAAGTCTTGCCGGTATTGATTCACGGCGATTCCGCATTTATCGGTTTGGGTGTCAACCAAGCAACATTCAACCTGTCTAAAACACGCGGTTATACCACAGGCGGTACGGTTCATATCGTCATCAACAATCAAATCGGCTTTACCACTTCCGATATCCGCGATACCCGTTCAACCGTACACTGTACCGATATCGCGAAAATGGTTTCCGCCCCGGTTATCCATGTGAACGGCGACGATCCCGAACGCGTTTGCTTTGCCATTCAAGCTGCTTTGGATTACCGCAAAAAATTCCATAAAGACATCGTGATCGACATTGTTTGCTACCGTAAATGGGGCCACAACGAGGGCGATGATCCGACCTTGACCCAACCGATGATGTACAAAAAAGTATCGCAACACCCTGGTGCGCGTGCTTTGTACACCGAACAACTGATTGCCGAAGGCGTGGTCACCCAAGCTGAGGCTGACGGTTACATCCAAGCCTACCGTGATGCTTTGGATAAAGGCGAACATGTTGAACAAACAACGTTGAGCAACTTCCAACGCACACAAATCGACTGGAGCAAATACCAAGGCAAAGATTGGCGCGAAAAAATCGAAACCGGTTTGCCTGCCGCGGATATTGAGCGTCTTACCGAGAAATTCACCGCTGTACCGGAAGGCTTTGCCCTGCATCCGACTGCAAAACGTGTGATCGAAGCACGTAAAGCCATGGCATCCGGCAAACAGCCTATCGACTGGGGTATGGCGGAAACCCTCGCATACGCCAGCCTTGTAACCAAAGGTCATGGTGTGCGTATCTCCGGTGAGGACTCCGGCCGCGGTACATTCTCACACCGTCATGCCGTTCTGCACGATCAAAAACGCGAAAAATGGGACGACGGTACTTATGTTCCTCTGCGCCATATGGGCGAAGGAATGGGCGAGTTTCTGGTTATCGACTCCATTTTGAACGAAGAAGCCGTGATGGCGTTTGAGTACGGCTTTGCCTGCTCCGCACCTGACAAACTGACCATTTGGGAAGCTCAATTCGGTGACTTCGCCAACGGTGCGCAAGTGACTATTGACCAATTCCTGTCCTCAGGCGAAACCAAGTGGGGTCGCTTGTGCGGCCTGACCACCATCCTGCCGCACGGTTACGACGGTCAAGGTCCTGAGCACTCTTCTGCACGCGTAGAACGTTGGTTGCAACTGTGTTCTGAAAACAATATGCAAGTTATCATGCCGTCTGAAGCGTCGCAAATGTTCCACCTCTTGCAACGTCAAGTCTTGGGTTCATACCGCAAACCGCTGGTGATTTTCATGTCCAAACGCCTGTTGCGCTTCAAAGGTGCAATGAGCCCGCTGGAAAACTTTACAGAAGGTTCGACTTTCCGTCCGGTTATCGGCGATACCGCCGAACGCGCAAGCAACGACAGCGTGAAACGCGTAGTATTGTGTGCCGGTCAGGTTTACTATGACTTGGAAGCCGGTCGTGCCGAACGTAAACTGGAAGATGATGTTGCTATCGTCCGCGTTGAGCAGCTGTATCCGTTCCCATACGAAGAGGTTAAAGCTGAACTGGCGAAATATCCGAACGCAAAATCTGTGGTTTGGGCACAAGAAGAGCCGAAAAACCAAGGTGCGTTCTACCAAATCCGCCACCGCATCGAAGACGTTATCAGCGAAGAGCAAAAACTGTCTTATGCCGGTCGTCCAAGCAGCGCATCGCCTGCAGTGGGCTACTCAAGCAAACACATTGCTCAATTGAAACAATTGGTTGAAGACGCTTTGGCGTTGTAAGCCTAGCGGTATTCCGTTTGAAATTGTTCAGGCGGAATGCCCATATGCAGAATTAAAAACACACAACAGGCCGTCTGAAAGGGCCATTGGAGACACAAAATGATTATTGATGTAAAAGTACCTATGCTGTCTGAAAGCGTATCTGAAGGTACGCTCTTGGAATGGAAGAAAAAAGTTGGCGAAGCAGTTGCCCGTGACGAAATCCTGATCGATATCGAAACTGACAAAGTGGTTTTGGAAGTACCTTCTCCACAAGCCGGCGTATTGGTTGAAATCGTAGCGCAAGACGGTGAAACCGTTGTCGCAGACCAAGTTTTGGCACGCATCGATACCGCTGCTACTGCCGCCGCTGAAGCCCCAGCCGCCGCGCCTGCCGAAGCAGCCCCAGCTGCCGCACAAAACAACGCCGCTATGCCTGCCGCTGCCAAACTGGCTGCCGAGGCCGGTGTAGACGTAAATGCATTGCAAGGTTCCGGCCGTGACGGTCGCGTATTGAAAGAAGACGTACAAAATGCCGCTGCTAAACCTGCCGCAGCCGCTGCTCCTGCTGTTGCACTTCCTGCCGGCGCACGTCCTGAAGAACGTGTACCAATGAGTCGCCTGCGTGCCCGTGTTGCAGAACGCCTCTTGGCTTCTCAACAGGAAAACGCCATTCTGACCACATTCAACGAAGTCAACATGAAACCAATCATGGACTTGCGTGCGAAGTACAAAGAAAAATTCGAGAAAGAACACGGCGTGAAATTGGGCTTTATGTCCTTCTTCGTCAAAGCCGCTGTCGCCGCCCTGAAAAAATACCCGGTTGTGAATGCTTCTGTTGACGGCAAAGACATCGTGTACCACGGCTACTTCGACATCGGTATCGCGATTGGCAGCCCACGCGGTTTGGTTGTGCCCATCCTGCGCGATGCCGACCAAATGAGCATTGCCGACATCGAACAAGCAATTGTTGATTACGCGAAAAAAGCCAAAGACGGTAAAATCGCTATCGAAGATTTGACCGGCGGTACATTCAGTATTACCAACGGCGGTACTTTCGGTTCTATGATGTCCACTCCGATCATCAACCCGCCTCAATCTGCGATTTTGGGTATGCACGCTACTAAAGAGCGCGCTGTGGTTGAAAACGGCCAAGTTGTTGTCCGTCCAATGATGTATCTGGCTCTGTCTTACGACCACCGTATCATTGACGGCCGCGAAGCTGTATTGACCTTGGTAGCCATTAAAGACGCGTTGGAAGACCCAGCCCGCCTGCTGTTGGATCTGTAATCGTTTCAGACGGCCTTTTATTTATTAATGAAAAGGCCGTCTGAAATTTTATTTAGATGTAGCGTAATGTAGTATCGTGCTACAATAGGCTCAACGAACGATTGAGGCCGTCTGAAACATTTGATTCGAATGAATCGACAGATATGGACTTTCAGACGGCCTTTTCTTAAAACCATCAAAACGCAGTCATTCAAAATAAAAAAGAAACAAAAAAGTATCGTTTTTATTTTGAGATACTGCCAAAAGCAAAGGATGACACGATGTCTCAATATGATGTAGTAGTGATTGGTGCAGGCCCGGGCGGATACGTTGCCGCCATCCGTGCCGCGCAACTAGGTTTCAAAACCGCTTGCGTCGATGCAGGCGTCAACAAAGCTGGCGATGCCCCTGCCTTGGGCGGTACTTGCTTGAACGTAGGCTGTATCCCTTCTAAAGCCCTGTTGCAATCCAGCGAACATTTCCACGCAGCGCAACACGAGTTTGCCGAACACGGCATCACTGTCGGCGACGTAAAATTCGACGCGGCCAAAATGATTGAGCGCAAAGATGCCATCGTGACCAAACTGACCGGCGGCGTGAAATTCCTGTTCCAAAAAAACAAAGTAACCAGCCTGTTCGGTACTGCTTCCTTTGCCGGTAAAAATGGCGATGCTTACCAAATCGAAGTCGATAACAAAGGTGAGAAAACCGTTATCGAAGCCAAACACGTCATCGTAGCCACCGGTTCCGTACCGCGTCCGCTGCCACAAGTCGCCATCGACAACGTGAACGTATTGGACAACGAAGGCGCATTGAACCTGACCGAAGTGCCTGCCAAACTCGGCGTGATCGGTTCCGGCGTGATTGGTTTGGAAATGGGTTCCGTATGGAACCGCGTGGGTGCGGAAGTTACCATTCTTGAAGCTGCGCCGACCTTCCTGGCTGCCGCTGACCAACAAATCGCCAAAGAAGCCTTCAAATACTTTACCAAAGAGCAAGGTTTGAACATCGAATTGGGCGTGAAAATCGGCGACATCAAATCTGAAGGCAAGGGCGTTTCCGTTGCTTACGAAACTGCTGCCGGCGAAGCCAAAACCGAAGTATTCGACAAACTGATCGTTGCCATCGGCCGTATTCCAAACACCAAAGGCCTGAACGTCGAAGCCGTAGGCTTGGAAAAAGACGAGCGCGGCTTTATCAAAGTGGACGGCGAATGCCGTACCAACCTGCCTAACGTATGGGCAATCGGCGACGTGGTCCGCGGCCCGATGTTGGCACACAAAGCCAGCGATGAAGGCGTTGCCGTTGCCGAGCGCATTGCCGGTCAAAAACCGCATATCGACTTCAACAACGTACCGTTCGTGATTTATACCGACCCTGAAATCGCTTGGGTGGGCAAAACCGAAGAGCAGCTCAAAGCCGAAGGCGTGGAGTACAAAAAAGGTACTTCAGGTTTCGGTGCAAACGGTCGTGCATTGGCCATGGGCAAAGCCAAAGGTACGGTTAAAGTATTGGCAGATGCCAAAACCGACCGCATCTTGGGCGTACACATGATCGGCCCGGTTGTCAGCGAATTGGTTACCGAAGGCGTGACTGCGCTCGAATTCTTCGCCAGCAGCGAAGACATCGCCCGCATTATCCATGCCCACCCAACCTTGTCCGAAGTGGTTCACGAAGCTGCCTTGGCGGCCGACAAACGCGCTTTGCACGGTTGATAGACATTAAGGCCGTCTGAAACTTTTCAGACGGCCTTAAGGCCTTCGACAAATTGAATGTTTCGATAGCTTCGTTTTCTGATTTATAATTCCGTCAGACAAACACACAGCATTTACATTCATTATGAACAAAGAAATAGTCGGTATTTTCTTTATACCGGCGGGCATCATCAGCATGTGTATGGCTGCATTGTGGCAAATGTATGTGATGATGACCGAAACTTATACGCTCAACCGTTTCAAAGATAAAGAATTGGTTTGGCGCGTGGCATTGTTGTTTATCAGTTTCAGCCTTGCCGTTTATCTGCTCTGCCCGAATTCGCGTAAAAAAGGCATTGTCTTTTTTATTCTCGGAGGAGGCGGCGCAACCATGTATCTGCTGGCGCGGATGTGGTTGCCCTTCAGTAAATAGTAGGGCCGTCTGAAAATATGGGATTGGCCGCAGGGCGATTCCTAAAACCCACTCACCTTAAGGAGAAATCCATGAATTTACACGAGTATCAGGCTAAAGAACTGCTGGCTAGCTACGGTTTGCCCGTACAAGGCGGTATTTTGGCACACAACGGCGAAGAAGCCGCTGCAGCTTACGACAAATTGGGCGGCAAATTCGCTGTTGTCAAAGCACAAGTACACGCCGGCGGCCGCGGTAAAGCGGGCGGCGTAAAAGTCGTTAAAAGCCGCGAAGAAGCTAAAGAAGTGGCTGAAAGCCTGATTGGCACCAACTTGGTAACTTACCAAACCGATGCCAACGGCCAACCTGTCAACAGCGTTTTGGTTTGCGAAGACATGTATCCGGTTCAAACCGAGCTGTACTTGGGCGCAGTGGTTGACCGTTCTACCCGCCGCGTTACATTCATGGCTTCTACCGAAGGCGGCGTGGAAATCGAAAAAGTTGCTGCCGAAACTCCAGAAAAAATCTTCAAAGTAACCGTTGATCCGCTGGTCGGCCTGCAACCTTGCCAAGCTCGCGAAGTTGCCTTCCAACTGGGCTTGAAAGACAAACAAATCAACGAGTTCGTCAAACTGATGACCGGCGCGTACAAAGCGTTTATCGAAAACGACTTCGCCCTGTTTGAAGTAAACCCATTGGCAGTTCGCGAAAATGGCGACTTGGCCTGTGTGGACGGCAAAATCGGTATCGACAGCAACGCGCTCTACCGCCTGCCGAAAATTGCCGCTTTGCGCGACAAATCTCAAGAAAACGAACGTGAGCTGAAAGCTTCCGAATTCGACCTGAACTATGTTGCCCTGGAAGGCAACATCGGCTGTATGGTTAACGGTGCCGGTTTGGCGATGGCCACTATGGACATCATCAAACTGAAAGGCGGCCAACCTGCCAACTTCTTGGACGTTGGCGGCGGCGCAACTAAAGACCGCGTAGTTGAAGCGTTCAAACTGATTTTGGAAGACAAATCCGTTAAAGGCGTATTGATCAACATCTTCGGCGGTATCGTACGTTGCGACATGATTGCGGAAGCCATCGTGGCAGCCGTTAAAGAAATCAACGTCAACGTTCCTGTCGTTGTTCGTTTGGAAGGTAACAACGCCGAACTCGGCGCGAAAATCCTGAACGAATCAGGTCTGAAACTGACTTCTGCAGACGGCCTGAATGACGCAGCCGAAAAAATTGTCGCAGCCGTAAACGCCTAAGGAGAAAAGAATGAGCGTATTGATTAATAAAGACACCAAAGTATTGGTTCAAGGTTTCACCGGTAAAAACGGTACTTTCCACTCCGAACAAGCTCTGGCTTACGGCACTAAAGTTGTCGGCGGCGTTACCCCGGGCAAAGGCGGTCAAACCCACCTGAACCTGCCTGTATTCAACACCATGAAAGAAGCCGTTAAAGAAACCGGCGCGGATGCATCTGTAATTTACGTTCCCGCTCCGTTTGTTTTGGATTCTATCGTTGAAGCGGTTGATTCTGGCGTAGGCTTGGTCGTTGTGATTACCGAAGGCGTGCCGACTCTGGACATGCTCAAAGCCAAACGTTATTTGGAAACCAACGGCAACGGTACCCGCTTGGTCGGCCCTAACTGCCCAGGCGTGATTACTCCGGGTGAGTGCAAAATCGGTATTATGCCGGGCCACATCCACACTCCGGGCCGAATCGGTATTATTTCCCGTTCCGGTACATTGACTTACGAAGCCGTAGCACAAACCACCAAACTGGGCTTGGGTCAATCAACCTGTATCGGTATCGGCGGCGACCCGATTCCGGGTATGAACCAAATCGACGCGCTGAAACTCTTTCAAGAAGACCCCGATACCGACGCCATCATCATGATTGGTGAAATCGGCGGTACTGCGGAAGAAGAAGCAGCCGAATACATCCAATCCAATGTAACCAAACCTGTTGTCGGTTACATTGCCGGTGTTACCGCTCCTAAAGGCAAACGTATGGGCCACGCCGGTGCGATTATCTCCGGCGGTAAAGGTACTGCCGAAGAAAAATTCGCCGCGTTTGAAAAAGCCGGTATCGCTTACACCCGCAGCCCTGCCGAGTTGGGCACGACGATGCTGGAAGTGTTGAAAGCAAAAGGTTTGGCATAATCAGGTTTGACAACTGATTGAACATCAAATGCCGTCTGAAACCGGAAATCGGGTTTCAGACGGCATTTTGTTTGTTATTTCAAAAAGAGGCAGCCTCAACATACCCACATTATTTTTTCCCCTTTGAGGCAGTCAGAATATTTATCGGTCAAACAGGAGCAAACCTGTAAGTCAGGTTGCACACGCCTTGTTTGGAGTCGGGGAATGATAAGTATCGCATTTGAAAAGACTGATATTATTTTTTGCAGGATTCTATTTTAGCACGCGATATTTTTTGTTTGATAGGATTGGAATGGATGTAGTCCGCGCAACGCTGCAAATCCGTTTCGTCGCGCACGGTGTGTCCGTAAAAACGCCGTTGCCAGATACCGCGTTCGTGCCGCCGCTGTTTGCCGGCGGATAAGTTTTTAGTATGAGGGGAATATGCGGAGAATTTGGTTTTAATCAGCCGCCGGGATAGGGAATAATCTGCATCGTCGGGCGGCAGCGTCCAAATGGTGTGAATGTGGTTCGGCAGTACGCATACGGCGACGGTTTCAAAGGGATATTGTTTTTGCACATCCATATAGGCTGCCCGCGAAGTCGATATATCCGACAAGCAGGCGCGATTTCGGGGCGGAGGGTTTGACAGTGAAAAAGAATGTGCCGCCGGTAATGAAGTTTCTGCGATAACGCGCCATAGGATTTTGTTTGTGGTTTGGGTGTTCGAGAAAGAAGGGTTTGTTGTTTAAGGTTTTGACTTTGTTGAAGCTGATGTTTTTCAGACAACATTGGAGGTCGTCTGAAAGGGCTAGCTTCAACGAAGTTAAAAGTTGAAATGGCAAACCGTCAATCAAGCAACTGCGTGCGTACCGCACACACCCTACACGTTGGCTTTGAAGTTCCGTGTAATTCACAGGTAGGGCGTGTGGCACAGCCACGCACGCGGTGGGTCGGGTATGCAGGCCACGACTTGCTATTCTTTCAAAAAACCATATTTGTAAACCAGCGGTTCGAGTTTGTTGGCAAGCTTGGTATATGCTTCTTCGAATTTAGAGAAATCTGTTTGAGGAGAAGCTTTTTTCAATGCGTTTCGGATCTGATACCAACCTGCATCGGCATTGTCCAGTAGATATTCATCGCGGATTTTGCGCTCAATATCTGCGGTGTAAAATGCTTCCCACAGTTTCAGCCCTTCGTTGTAAACGGCTTTAGCTTCTTTGGAAAGTTTTTTGTTTTCCAAATAGTCGGACATAAAGTGGGAGTAGAATTTGTTTTTTGCACCTACCTGTTCTTCGGTATAGGGGATAAAATGGTTGGTCAGCTGCCATTTCTTACCGTTCCATTCCAGTGTGTCTTTTGCTGTGCCGGCGGTGAGGTTACTGTTGGAAAAGAGCATATACAGCAAACAATCGGTGTAGAAACTTTCGGGCAGTTTTTCAGACGGCTGCAAGAATTGGTCACGGTCGTTGAGCCATGTGGGTTTGATGATACGGCGGGCGGTAAATACAACAGCAGCTTTTTTCAAATTGTCCTTTGTTACTAAAAAACCACCTGCGCTGCAATAACCGGATGAAAACAAGGCAGTTGATTTTCCTGCATTTTGAAAATCATTACCCTTGCACATCATGCCGCCGATTGCATTATCCGCCCATTTTCTGCCACGAATATCGCCTGTGTTTTTTTCGGGCGGGGACAAAGCATTTTTCAGCGGCAATGCGTCCATATCATTAGGTTTAGCGCGTTCTATCCATTCGTTTAAAGACGGCTGTTCTGTTTCAATATAAAATTTTTTTTCGCCGAAGGCTTCGCATTTTTTATCAAATGCAGGTAGCTTGAAAACGGTTTCCTTACCTTTTTTGGACAAGTCCCAAATCAAAAAACCGATGGGGAAATCGCCTTTCAGTCCGTCAAAACTTTTGCTGTGGACTACAAACCCGTTTAGGAATTTCGGCTGCCAAATTTCGTGGAACGGCTCAAAATTCGGTGCGGAAATATATTTCAATGTGCTGAATATGGCGATGACGGCATTCGGCAGTTCACATTGGATACGCAATAAAAACTGTACGAACAGTTCGCGTGTGGCGTAGCCCAGATCAGGTAAGGTTTTAGCAATTTTGTTGTGAGAAATACCGGTTTTATTTTTTGACGATCCGCTTACTGTATCCGCACTTGCCGCTTCACCATAAGGCGGATTAATCAGTACCAGAATCTTTTTCTTCTTGTCAGCTTTTGCCGTTTGGATGATTTCGCGCAGTTCAGACGGAATTTTGCCTGTCAGGCTGTAATCAATGCTGCCATCTTCGGCAATATCGTCGTTGAGATAGTCGTATTGGAAGCGGGTAGCGGCGGGAAACTGTCCACTTGTCTGCATGACGTTAATGTCGGCTTGGTCGAGTGTGGACATGAACACGTTGCGCCGGTTGCCGTGTTTGGTTTCGAGGTTGCCTACGCCGCAGCACATATCCCATACGATGTAGTTTTTCTGCCAGTTTTTACCCAGTGTATCGCTTAATAATTCATATGCTTTTTCAACTACTTTGAGCGGTGTGTAATACGCGCCTTTGAATTGTCGCTCGTCCAATGGGATAAGCTGGTCGCGCCGTTCCATCAGATAGTTGCGGTGTTCTTCAGCGGGCGGACGGTGGTAAATATTCCAAAACTCGCGGTAGCCTTTGATGCTGGCAAGCTCCAACAGTTCTCCACGCAAATAAAAGGCAGGCTTTTCATCGATAATGACCAGTCTGGTATCCAATTCCCTGCCAATAACGGCTTTCTTGCCATCGTGCATGATGTCGGCGTAAAACAGAAGGGCATAATCGGCTGGGTTGGATAGGTCTTTCAATTCCCTTCCGACCATTTCTACCCAACTGTCGAAAACTTTTTTCAAATTGTCGGGAGTGATTTGTGTTCGGACAATGCCGCCGTTTTTGATGCTGTCTTTGACGGCTTGGATAAATTCGGCTTCACTCTCAGCAATGTGGTAAACGATAAAGTGGTCGTTGATATACGGCGAGACTTGGGCGATGAGTTCTCGGCTGACTTGGCTAGCGGATTTACCCCATGCGATTTTTTTGTCTTTGAAAATCGGTGTGATGCTTTCAGTGGACATCAGTGCGGCTTTTTCGTTGTCGATGACGCAAAGCAAAGGAGGCAAAAATAGGGATTTTAGATGATTACCTTTATTGTAGGCATGGCAGACGTAATATAACAGTTGTGTAAACATTGTGTACACATCGGTGGGCTTATGTTTGGCTTCAAACCATATTTCTTCAGTTTGAATGTCAATCAGACCTTTGGTTACTTTTTTGAGCTTCAGCGCGGCAATGTAGGCATCTTTGACATCTTCTTCACTTTTTGCGTTTTGCAGACTCTGATACAAAGTCATTTCCGTTCTCCAAAATTTGACTATTTCAACATGGGTTTCAGGTATTTTCCAGTATAACTCCCCTTAACCTTCGCCACCTGCTCAGGGCTACCTGAAGCAATAATCCTGCCCCCCCCATCGCCGCCCTCCGGCCCTAAGTCCACAATCCAATCTGCAGTTTTAATCACGTCCAGATTATGCTCGATAATCACAATCGAGTTGCCTTTGCCTTTCAGACGGCCTATCACTTCTAGCAGCAGGGCGATGTCGGCGAAGTGCAGGCCGGTGGTGGGTTCGTCGAGGATGTAGAGCGTTCTGCCGGTGTCGCGTTTGGAGAGTTCGAGGGCGAGTTTGACGCGTTGGGCTTCGCCGCCGGAGAGGGTGGTGGCGGACTGGCCGAGGCGGATGTAGCCTAGGCCTACGTCTATCAGGGTTTGCAGTTTGCGCGATACGGTGGGGACGGCGTCGAAGAATTCGCGGGCTTCTTCAACGGTCATGTCAAGGACTTGGCTGATGTTTTTGCCTTTGTATTGGATTTCGAGGGTTTCGCGATTGTAGCGTTTGCCGTGGCAGACTTCGCAGGGGACGTACACGTCGGGCAGGAAGTGCATTTCAACTTTGATCACACCGTCGCCTTGGCAGGCTTCGCAGCGGCCGCCTTTGACGTTGAAGGAGAATCTGCCGACGTTGTAGCCGCGTTCGCGCGAGAGGGGTACGCCGGCGAAGAGTTCGCGGATGGGGGTGAACAGGCCGGTGTAGGTGGCGGGGTTGGAGCGCGGGGTGCGGCCGATGGGGGATTGGTCAACGTTGATGACTTTGTCGAGGTGTTCGAGGCCGTGGATGTCGTCGTATGGGGCGGGCTCTTCTTGGGCGCGGTTGAGTTCGCGGGCGGTAATTTTGGCGAGGGTGTCGTTAATCAGGGTGGATTTGCCGCTGCCGGATACGCCGGTGATGCAGGTAATCAAACCGAGCGGCAATTCGAGGGTAACGTTTTTGAGGTTGTTGCCGCGCGCGCCTTTGAGGACGAGCATTCGGTCGAGATTGACGGGCGTGCGTTCAGACGGCACGGCAATGGATTTTTTGCCGCTGAGGTATTGTCCGGTAACGGATTTTTCGCATTTGGCGACGTTTTCGGGCGTGTCGGCAATCAGTACGTTGCCGCCGTGTTCGCCCGCGCCGGGACCCATATCGACGACGAAATCGGCTTCGCGGATGGCGTCTTCGTCGTGTTCGACCACAATCACGCTGTTGCCTAAATCGCGCAGGCGTTTGAGTGTGGCGAGCAGGCGGTCGTTGTCGCGCTGGTGCAGGCCGATGGAAGGTTCGTCTAAAACGTACATCACGCCGGTCAGGCCGCTGCCGATTTGGCTGGCGAGGCGGATGCGCTGGGCTTCGCCGCCGGAAAGGGTTTCGGCGGAGCGGCTTAAATTCAGGTAATCCAGCCCGACGTTAATCAGGAAGCCGAGCCGCTCGGTGATTTCTTTGAGGATTTTTTCGGCGATTTGTTTTTTGTTGCCGTCCAAATCCAGCGTTTCGAAGAATTGGTGGGTTTTGGTCAGCGGCCAGGCGGAGACTTCGTGCAAGGGTTCGCCGCTGACGTAAACGTAGCGCGCTTCTTTGCGCAAACGTGCGCCGCCGCAGCTTGGGCAGGCGCGGTGGTTTTGGTATTCGCGCAGTTTTTCGCGCACGGTTTCGCTGTCGGTTTCGCGGTAGCGGCGTTCGAGATTGGGGATGATGCCTTCGAAGGCGTGGCTGCGGTTGAAGGTGGTGCCGCGTTCGGATAGGTAAGTGAAATCAATGACTTCTTTGCCTGATCCGTGCAACACGACTTTTTTCACTTTTTCAGGCAGCGTTTCCCAAGCAGCCTGCACATCGAAACCGTAATACCGCGCCAATGATTGAATCATTTGGAAATAGAACTGGTTGCGCTTGTCCCAGCCGTCAATCGCGCCCGAGGCCAGCGACAATTCGGGGTGGGCGACCACTTTTTCGGGGTCGAAGAAATTGGTGTTGCCCAAGCCGTCGCAAGTCGGGCAGGAACCCATCGGGTTGTTGAACGAAAAAAGGCGCGGCTCCAGTTCGGGCAGGCTGTACGAACATACGGGGCAGGCGAAACGTGCGGAAAACCAATGTTCTTCGCCGCTGTCCATTTCCATCGCCAGTGCGCGCTCGTTGCCGTGGCGCAGCGCGGTTTCAAAACTTTCCGCCAGCCGCTGCTTGATGTCCGCCTTCACTTTCACGCGGTCGATGACCACGTCGATATTGTGCTTGATGTTTTTTTCCAGCTTCGGAACTTCGTCAAGCTGATAGACTTCGCCGTCCACGCGTACCCGCGCAAAACCCTGCGCCTGCAAGTCGGCAAAGAAATCGACAAACTCGCCCTTACGCTCGCGCACCGACGGTGCCAGAATCATCACGCGCGTGTCTTCCGGCAGTTTTAAGACGGCATCGACCATCTGCGATACGGTCTGGCTCGACAACGGCAGATTGTGTTCGGGGCAATACGGCGTGCCGACGCGGGCGTACAAAAGGCGTAAGTAATCGTGGATTTCCGTAACCGTACCGACGGTGGAACGCGGATTGTGGCTGGTGGATTTCTGCTCGATGGAAATCGCGGGCGACAGGCCTTCGATCAAATCGACATCAGGTTTGTCCATCATCTGCAAAAACTGCCGCGCATAGGCGGACAGGCTCTCGACATAACGCCGCTGCCCTTCGGCATACAGCGTGTCAAACGCCAGCGACGACTTGCCACTGCCCGACAATCCTGTTACCACCACGAGCTTGTGGCGCGGAATGTCCAAATCGATGTTTTTCAAATTATGCGTGCGCGCGCCGCGGATGCGGATGGTGTCGTTGTCGTGCGAATGTTGGGGATGATGGTTGCACATAATGGATGCCGCCTGAAAAATAAAGGAAAACCGATATTGTAGCACTTTCTCGGATGCCGTCTGAAGCCGCGTTCAGACGGCATTTGTCGGCGGAATGCGGCGGATTCCGTTATAATGGCGGCAATTTTAACCCGCTTGAATAAAAGGATGACAAATGAACCGTCTTTACCCCCACCCGATTATCGCCCGTGAGGGCTGGCCGATTATCGGCGGCGGTTTGGCTTTGAGCCTGCTGGTGTTGATGTGCTGCGGCTGGTGGTCTTTGCCGTTTTGGGTGTTTACCGTATTTGCATTGCAGTTTTTCCGCGATCCTGCGCGTGAGATTCCGCAAAACCCTGAAGCGGTGTTGAGTCCGGTTGACGGCCGTATCGTGGTGGTTGAGCGCGCACGCGATCCGTATCGTGATGTCGATGCTTTGAAAATCAGTATTTTTATGAACGTGTTCAACGTGCATTCTCAAAAATCGCCTGCTGATTGTACGGTAACGAAAGTGGTCTATAACAAAGGCAAATTCGTGAATGCGGATTTGGACAAAGCCAGCACGGAAAACGAACGCAACGCGGTTTTGGCGACTACGGCTTCAGGTCGTGAAATTACGTTTGTTCAAGTGGCCGGTTTGGTGGCGCGCCGTATTTTGTGCTACACCCAGGCAGGTGCGAAACTGTCCCGTGGCGAACGCTACGGCTTTATCCGCTTCGGTTCGCGCGTGGATATGTATCTGCCGGTTGACGCGCAGGCGCAAGTGGCGATTGGCGATAAAGTAAACGGCGTCAGCACTGTATTGGCGCGTTTACCGCTGACTGCGCCGCAAACTGAATCTGAGCCTGCTTTACAAACTGCTCCGGTTGAAACAGCGGCAAACCCATCTGCCGAACAGCAGCAAATTGAAGCTGCTGCTGCCAAGATTCAAGCGGCTGTGCAAGATGTGTTGAAAGATTAATTTTGCGAACTGAAATAGAAAATATCAGTACCATCATTCACACGAATGAGGAAGTTTGGTTTTTTGAATTTTTGCTAATGTTTACACCGTTATGTTCACGAAAATGGGAATCTGGAAACTTAACGTTACAGTGATTTATCGGAAACGGCTGAAACCGAACGAATTGGATTCCCGCCTGCGCGGGAATGACGACTCATTAGTTACCTAAAACTTAAAAAACAGAAACCTTTACGCCGTCATTCCCACGAAAGTGGGAATCTGGAAACTTAACGTTACAGTGATTTATCGGAAACGGCTGAAACCGAACGAATTGGATTCCCGCCTGCGCGGGAATGACGGGATCTTGGGTTTCTGCTTTTGATTTTTCTGCTTTTGCGAGAATGACGGCGTGAAAGTAAGAATGATGAAACAAAAAAAATGGGAATGATGGCATAGTGGTTTGTTCTTTGTCTTTGCCATATTTCCTAAAAAATTGATTAAAAAAAGGTTTTCAGACTGCCGTCTGAAAACCTTTTTTGTTTGCCTGTCCGATTTTAAAACTTCACATTTACACCGCCGGTAAAGCTGCGGCCCATTTGCGGCGTATCAGAGAGGAAGCTGCTGTGGGCGTAAACGGATTGGTTGAGCAGGTTGTCGGCTTTGACGTACCAATTCCACTCGCCATAGCGCGTATTGCGGCGGTAGTTTGCGCCGAGGTTGAGCATATGGTGTCCGGGCGTGCGCGTTTCGTAGCGGGCGAGTTTGTTTTGGGCGAACACGCGGTAGTAGTCCAAATTGGCATCGATGCGGTCGGTCAGCGCGGCTTTCAGGTGAACGCCGAGACGCGCAGCCGGAACGCGGGGCGCGTTCTGGTCGGCTTGTGCGATGAAGGGACGCTTGTCGTTGCCATCCCCCCTGCTGGGCAGGGATGGCAGGTTTTTCAGACGGCCTCGTACATAGTCGCCGGAAACGCCGATGCGGTAGTGCGGTGTCGGTTTGAAGTAGATTTCTCCTTCCGCGCCGTAGAAGTCGGCGCCGGATTGGTTGTAGCGCACGAGCTTCATTTCGCTGTCGTCTTCGATGGATTTGCGGCCGCGTCCGTCGTTTAAGGTTTGGGCGTAAATGTAGTTGCCGAAGCGGTTGCGGTAGAGTGCCAGATTGTATTGCCAGCGGTCGCCTTCGTAGCCCAGCGCGAGTTCGATGTTGTTGGAACGCTCTTTGTTGAGGTGTTTGTTGCCGACTTCAAAGGTATTGGTGGCGACGTGTTTGCCGTGCGCGTACAGTTCTTGCGTTGACGGCAGGCGTTCCTGATGGGAGGCGGTCAGGCTGAGTTTGTGTTGTGGCGTGAAATACCAATTGCCGGAAAGTGCGAATGAGCGGGCGGTTTGGCGGTGCGCGCCGAGGTCGGGCAGGGGGTGGTTGTAGTAGTTTTCCCGATCAATCAATGCTTTGTCGTACTGGATGGAGGCTTTTTGTTTTTCCATGCGTACGCCGCCTTCTAGCGTGAAGTTGTCCCAGTTTGCCTGTTCTACACCGAAAAAGCTGTAATGTTGCACTTTATTGTCAAGCAGCATCGGTTGTTTGACTGCTTCGGATGTGGCAGATAAAGCACTGGATTTTTGTTGTAAATATTGAACGCCCCAGCTGCCTTTCAGACGGCCTATGGGTTGGTGGCGCAACTCGATACGGGCGTTGTGTGTTTTGTTGTTGAAGAAGTTTTCTACTGCATCGCCTGCTTTTTCGTCATGGTGGTAGTCGTTGCGGTTCAGGTGCACGCGCAGGGCTTCAAAACCGGGGAGCGGCTGCTTCCATTCGGCGCGGAGTTCGTAGCGTTTGTTGCGCAGGTCTATCCACGGTCTGCCGCTGTGGGTGTGTGCGTGTGCACCGTCACCGTCGTGAGAACCGCAGCTCAAGCCCGGATTGTCGTAATCGACGTCTTCTTCGGTCAACAAGTGCGGATAAGGCCGCAAATAGCCTTTGTTAATCAAACTACTTTGCCAGATGATGTCGGCGCTGCAACCATCGTATTCGTGGCTGTGGGCAGGCAGGCCGTATTGGTCTCGGCGGTCGCTGTACGCCACGCCGATAAAGCCTTTTTCGCCTACCCAAGACAGCCCGATGCTGCCTGTTTTTGAATCGGCATGGCTGTCGGGCAGGCGTTTCAGACGGCCTTCTTCTTTTTGATAGCGCGGTACGGCGTAATCGCCTGATTTGCGGTACAAGCCTTCGGTATGCAGCACGAAGTGGTTGCCCAAGCCGATATTGATGCCTGCGGACGTCAGTTTTTCCAAATTGCCGCTGCTCAAACGCAATCCGGCTTCGCCCGATACGCCGTTTTCAGGCATTTTTTCGGGGATTTTTCCATCGGCAACATCGACCAAACCGGCTACATTGCCCGAGCTGTACAAGAGCGTAACCGGGCCGCGCAGGATTTCGACCTGTTGCGACAAGGCGCTGTCCACCATCAGGGCATGGTCGGGCGAGAAGTCCGCCATGTCGCCCGTTTCGCCGTGATGGTTCAGCACTTTAATCCGTCTGCCTGTTTGACCGCGAATAACGGGAGCAGACGCGCCGCCGCCGTATTGCGAGGCATGAATGCCCGGTACGCCGTCCAAAGCATCGCCCAAGTTGACGGCTTTTTGGCGCAAGGTATCGCCGGAGATGATTTTGTCGGAGGCGGTCGAAGCGTGCAGCAGCCCCGAAGTGGCGCGCGGACGGCTTTTACCGACGACGGTAACCTCGTCCAAGTCAACCGACTGCTCGGTTTCATGCGCTTGGGAGAGGATAGGGGTGCTGATTAAAAGAATAGATAAAACAATGGGTTTGAGTGTGGTTTGTGTCATTTTGACTTCTCTTCGCATTTCAAAAGTTTGTTATTATATAACATTACATTTTTTATATCATAAGATTTTGAGAACACTCAGAGGGCATAGGCAAAAGTTTTTCAAATGACACGGTTGTGATATTTAATGGCGTTAATTTGTATTAACCCTAATTTTAGGGAAGTGAATGATGTGAACACGAACGCCGCTATATTTGGCTATCGGATAACCAAAATTTATAAGGGCATAAAAACGGTACGTTCCCGAACGGTCGAAAAGGTGGCAAAATGGCGTACTCGTCAGAACGCGAGGCTCTGCGCCAGATTCACGAGGGCGCATCGGGCACGCTAAGATATAAGGGGGTATGGATAGGGGTATCGGAAATGCAGTTAATAATAAACAAATTATAAATCAATAGGTTAATCACAAAATGCTTTTGTTTATCGACAATTACGACAGTTTTACTTACAACATCGTCCAGTATTTCGCAGAATTGGGGCAGGAAGTTGCCGTGCGCCGCAACGATGATATTACGTTGGAGGAAATCGAGGCATTGAATCCGCAATATCTCGTTATCGGACCCGGCCCGTGTTCTCCCAAAGAAGCGGGGATTTCCGTGGCGGCGATGCGCCATTTTGCCGGCAGGCTGCCGATTATGGGCGTGTGCCTCGGGCATCAGACGATAGGCGAGGCGTTCGGCGGCAGGATAGTCCGTGCCAAAACGCTGATGCACGGTAAGGTGTCGCCCGTGTACCATTCGGGCAAGGGGATGTTTAAGGGTTTGCCCAATCCGGTTACCTGTACGCGTTATCACAGCCTCGTTATCGAACGCGGCACGTTGCCGGATTGCTTGGAAATCACGGCTTGGACGGAAGACGGAGAGATTATGGGCGTGCGCCATAAGGAATATGCCGTCGAGGGCGTGCAGTTCCACCCCGAAGCCCTCTTGACCGAACACGGACATGATATGTTGAACAATTTTTTAATCGAATTTCAAAACTTCAAACCGCAAAAAATCTGACATGATGCCGTCTGAAGCCCTTCAGACGGCATTTTCGTCCGAATATTGAACGGAGGACAAAAAATGATTACACCGCAACAGGCTATCGAACGATTAATCAGCAATAATGAGTTGTTTTACGATGAAATGACCGACTTGATGCGTCAGATTATGAGCGGACAGGTTCCGCCGGAGCAGATAGCGGCCATTTTGACAGGATTGCGTATCAAGGTTGAAACCGTTTCCGAAATTACCGCGGCTGCAGCTGTGATGTGCGAGTTTGCGACAAAAGTGCCGCTGGAGAATGTAGAGGGGCTGGTCGATATCGTCGGTACGGGCGGGGATGGCGCGAAAACCTTCAATATTTCGACAACTTCGATGTTTGTTGCCGCAGCAGCAGGCGCGAAGGTTGCCAAACACGGCGGGCGTTCCGTTTCATCTTCCAGCGGCGCGGCGGATGTGGTGGAGCAAATGGGTGCAAACCTCAACCTGACTCCCGAACAGATTGCCCAAAGTATCAGCCAGACCGGCATCGGGTTTATGTTCGCACCCAATCACCACAGTGCCATGCGCTATGTCGCCCCGGTACGACGTTCGCTCGGTTTCCGAAGTATTTTCAACATATTGGGTCCGTTAACCAATCCTGCGGGCGCGCCGAACCAGCTTTTGGGCGTGTTCCATACCGATTTGTGCGGCATTTTGTCGCGGGTCTTGCAACAACTCGGTTCTAAACACGTTTTGGTTGTTTGCGGGGAGGGCGGCTTGGATGAAATTACACTGACGGGCAAAACGCGCGTTGCCGAACTCAAAGACGGAAAAATCAGCGAATACGACATCCGCCCAGAAGATTTCGGTATCGAAACCCGCCGCAATTTAGATGAAATCAAAGTTGCCAATACTCAGGAATCTTTGTTGAAAATGAACGAGGTGCTGGAAGGAAGAGAAGGGGCGGCACGCGATATCGTATTGCTTAATACCGCCGCCGCCCTATATGCCGGAAATATCGCTGCTTCGCTTTCAGACGGCATATCTGCCGCACGGGAAGCCATCGATTCAGGTAGGGCAAAATCGAAAAAAGAGGAGTTTGTCGGTTTTACACGGCAATTTGCCTAAGCAGGCAGAATAGAATATAAAGCAACAAATGCCGTCTGAAAGGCTTCAGACGGCATTTGTGTTTCAGGGTTAAAAGAATGGAGAGGGCAATTTATTTATATAAAAACTTTTGGGGCTGTAAAGGAGCAAAGATTGCAGTTGCAACGTGTGGTAGAGTATGCCAAAAATTGAAACATTACAGTCAAAATTACGGAGATCGAATAAATGACTTTCAATCAAGAACAAGATTATTGGGCTGGCTATAAGGCAAATGAAAGAGCCTTGATTATTCAAACATGGTCAGGATTTGGGCGATATGCTCCAGACCACCTATATCCCCCCCATATCCTGCCATTGGATACCGACAATGAAACTTTAGGCACGACGGTCTTGCAAGCGTTGGCAAACAGCAGGACGTTAGACAACGAAGCTGAACGTATTGATTTTTTAAAACAGGAAAATTTTAAACCACGCTATGAGGATTGGGTTGCCAAGCTATGCGGGAACTTGGGCTATAAAACCAGACGCGCCCTATTTAAAAACATGATGAGCGGGGATATTTGGCTGCACAACGGCTGCCTGAAAATCAGCCCGAGCCGCCATGTCAAGCTGGAAGCGTGGGATGCCATTGATGCAGACGATGTGATTTTATCATTGGATAACAGCCCTGAAGAAATCGGAGCAGGTTTAAAGTTGGCATCGAGCCGCTGCCGATAATATTTGACAAAAGGTCGTCTGAAAGCTGGGAATTGGGTTCATTAGATAATAAATATAGGAGTAAATAAAAATGGCAATTTGGAATTATCGGTACTACCTTATCCCATCAGCCGCTATCAGAAATAAATTTAATGCAAATAAAGATATCATACTTGATGAGTATCGATCTAATAATTTTCAGAATTTTAATGAGAATAAAAGTTTTGAAAATTACTTTATCAATAATGATGTTATATTATTATCAATAATAAATGAAGCAAAAAAACAGCTTAAATTGAAAGAGTCTTGGGATAAAGACGCAATCATGTTTTGTGATAATTTTGGTAATAGTCTTACCGTTTGGCCAGATGATATAGAGTGTGAACTTGATTTAAGATTTGATTATACTAAATTTATTCAGAAAACCATTGATTGGGCAATAAAATATAATTGTCTACTTGTAATAGGAAAAACAGGAAATGTAGTTTCCCCTAATATAAATAATCTAATGTATGAAATAAAAGCATATTTGGAAAGCAAGCCGTGGCCCATATGAAACCTAAACTCAATAAGTAGCATGTGTGAGGAATGCACGCATGCGGTTCTCAAGGTTTGAGCCAAGAGGTCGTCTGAAACAACAAAAATACGTTTTCAGACGACCTTTCTTTCAACAAGTAGCCACAGCAATCAGACAAAAGCAACCTACATCACCTTATAAATTAAAACTGTCCAATCAACCGTAGTTCGGCAAATATGCCGAAGCCCTCAAGCGTGAAGTTGAAAAACGCGAAGGCAGAAAAATCAGCAGTTAAGAAGCGGCAATGAGAATCCGCAGGCAGATACTGCGTTGGGTGGACAAAGATTCCCAAGACGGCTATACCGACCAAAGCGTCATATCCCTTATCGGAATGAAAGGCGAAGACAAAGCCTCGGGTTATACTTGTGACTAGCGCAACTACGGCGCAAGAAATCCGCAAGCCTATAATGATCCGAAACTGTTTGAGGAATACCGCCGACAGGACAAACCCGAATACCGCAACCTGAGCTGGCTGCACAGCGGGACAAAAGACACCAAAATCAGGCAGAAGAGCGGAAAAACGAAGAGCTTGCACTGAACGTTGCCGAAGGACTGACGAGCCTTGTCAACCCCAATCCGAGGATAAAAGTCCCGATTCTTGCAGGCATCCGCAACCTGAAAAACATCAAGCCGACCGTTACCGGCAGCGATCCCTTATTGGCGGGTGCTGGGAATATCCGTATCCCTGTAAACGGCAATGTTGCGAAGGGGGCAGGATTCCGGATACGGCGTTGGCGTCGAAGAGTCATCAAAAGAATGATTTGGGAGCATCTAAAGGGCAGGCGGGTAGGTCTTCTGTACCTGAAACTGTAAAAATTAAGTTTGATAATGAAGTTGTTACTTATAAATCGAACTCAAAACACACTCCAGGCGGTTCAGGTTGGAATCCAAAAGCTGGCAAAGGACCGAAGAATTCACTTGACTTATTTATAAAGTCTAAACCAATACCATCATCTTCGACAGTTCGATTTTCAAAAGACGAATATGGAAATATTCATCGATTTTCAGGGGATCATAATAATCAATGACACTGGAATGGAAGTACAGGCGATGTCAATAATCCATTAAAATTAAAAAATAAGGTTAAATTTGATTTAAGAAATTTAGGTTGGAAAGAAAAGGTTTTAAAATGATTTTTGGAAATAAACTAGATTTTTTCGTACAAACAGACATATTAATTAGAGATGGAGATTATTGCATGGGTCCCCTTGTATTCTGGATTGATGATAAAGCATATCCAGGGGAAGGGGCCGTATTAACGTTAAACAGTGAAATAATGACTTTAAAAGATAATTTAGATAAGGCGTTACGTAAAAAGTTTCCTGGAAGTAATTTTTCATTGCATTATATTGATTTTGAAAAAGAAGAGGAAAGTGAAGAAAATATCATGTATTGTTATCTTTCGGAGCTGGGGGATTATGGTTTAAGAATGATGTGTGAGATTGTAGAGGATAAATTTAGGCTGTTTTATTCTCTGCATGAAGGGTCTTTTAAGTTGAAGGAAATTTCTTTGCAATATTATAGAAATATAATAGTTGAGTTATTCAAATTTATTTCAGTCCAATCAGCAAACCATCGCCCATATGAAACCTAAACTCAACAAGTAGCATGTGTGAGGAACGCACGCATGCGGTTCTCAAGGTTTGAGCTAAGAGGCCGTCTGAAAACCGTAAACCCGTTTCAGATAGTCTTGTTTAACACACCTAGTCAGCGGGTTACAAAGCGCGGTCAATGCCGCTGCGCACTATGCCTCCGAAGCCATAGGCAGGACATTTGGACACGGTGAAAACAAAAACGAAATCGTCCAAACTGTCGGACACTTCCTTTTAATAGCTTGGATTTTAAGTAAATGCCGTCTGAAAAGGTTTCAGACGGCATCGGTTTTTAAAAAGGCTTACGCGCCGTAAACGGGGTATTTGTCGCAGAGGGCGGTAATCTGTTTGCGGACGTTTTCCAGATTCGCTTCGTCGTCGGGATTTGCCAATACGTCGGCAACCAAGTTCGCCAATACGCGCGCGTCGGCTTCGTTAAAACCGCGTGTGGTCATGGCAGCGGAGCCGATGCGGATGCCGGAGGTAACGAATGGTTTTTCCGGATCGTTCGGAATGGCGTTTTTGTTGACGGTGATGTGCGCTTTGCCCAAAGCGGCTTCGGCGGCTTTACCGGTGATTTTCATCGGTTGTAGGTCGACGAGGAAAACGTGGCTTTCGGTGCGGCCGGAAACGATGCGCAAACCGCGTTTGACCAGTTCTTCCGCCATCGCGGCTGCGTTGGTTTTCACTTGTTTCGCGTATTGTTTGAACTCGGGTTGCAATGCTTCTTTAAACGCTACGGCTTTGGCGGCGATAACGTGCATCAGCGGGCCGCCTTGCAGGCTTGGGAAGATGGAAGAGTTCAGTGCTTTTTCGTGGGTATTGTCACGACACAAAATCACGCCGCCGCGCGGACCGCGCAGGGTTTTGTGGGTGGTGGTGGTTACGAAGTCGCAGAACGGCACAGGGTTGGGATATTCGCCACCGGCAACCAGTCCGGCGTAGTGCGCCATATCGACGAAGAGGTATGCGCCGACTTTGTCGGCGATTTCGCGGAATTTCGCCCAGTCGATTTGCAAAGCGTAGGCAGACGCGCCCGCCACAATCATTTTGGGTTTGTGTTCGAGCGCGAGGCGTTCGACTTCGGCATAATCGAGGACTTCGTTTTCATCCAAGCCGTAAGTAACGGCATTGTAGAGTTTGCCGGAAATATTGACGCTCGCGCCGTGGGTCAGGTGTCCGCCGTGCGCCAGAGACATACCCAAAATGGTGTCGCCCGGTTTTAAAACGGAAGCATATACGGCTTGGTTGGCTTGGGAACCGGAGTGGGGTTGGACGTTGGCATAGGCTGCGCCAAACAGTTCTTTTACGCGGTCGATTGCCAATTGTTCGACAATATCGACGTATTCGCAGCCGCCGTAGTAGCGTTTGCCGGGATAGCCTTCGGCGTATTTGTTGGTCAATTGCGAACCTTGCGCTTCCATCACGGCGCAACTGACGTAGTTTTCGGATGCAATCAGTTCGACGTGGTCTTGCTGCCGGCGGTCTTCTTGGGCAATGGCGGCCGCCAGTTCGGGATCATATTGGGTGATGGTTACGCTTTTTGAAAACATCTCTTGATTCCTTTGTGTGGTCAGGGTTAAGTATTGAAAATTTATGCGTAAAGCGGAAGATTGTCAACGATTTTGTCGGACGGTGGGGCGGTTTTCTGCGGGCGGTGTTGCCGTGTGTAATAAAACACTGGATAAAAATATTATATTTGTTATAATTAATGTAAAGATTCAGTTTGACTTTTTAACCGTAAACCAAGAGAGGAAAACGATATGTTCCCAGAATACCGTGATTTGATTTCCAAATTGAAACAGGAAGATTCCCACTTTGCCCGTCTGTTCGACGAACACAACGAGCTGGACGATAAAATCGCCGGTCTGGTCAACAATCCGGTTACCAGCGGCGCGGAAAACATCGATGAGCTGAAAAAAGCCAAATTGAAACTGAAAGACGAGTTGTACGCCATTCTGCAAAAAGCGGCGGGTAAATAATTCGGGTTTGAGTTTTTGAAATGCCGTCTGAAAAGTTTTCAGACGGCATTTTTGCCGTTCGGAAAGGCGGTTTTCTATCTTTTTAAGGCTGTGTACGAAATATCGGCGGCAGCGTCGGATGCGCGCTGCCGCCTTTCTTTATCGGTTAGGCAGCCTGTTTATTTTGAATGTAGGCGGTTGAGGTAATCCACTTCTTCGCGGCTGCCCATAATGACGGCGACGCGCTGGTGCAGGCTTTCGGGACGGATGCCGAGTATGTCCTGATGGGCGTTGCTTGCCGATGCGCCCGCCTGTTCGAGTATCAGGCTCATAGGGTTGGCTTCGTACATCAGGCGCAGTTTGCCGGGCTTGGCGGGGTCGCGTTTGTCTTGCGGATACATGAACACGCCGCCGCGCATCAGGATGCGGTGGATTTCGGCAACCATGCTGGCTACCCAGCGCATATTGTAGTTTTTGCCGCGCGTGCCGGTTTCGCCTGCCAAGAGTTCGTCGATGTATTGTTGGACGGGGGGCAGCCAGTGGCGGCGGTTGGACATATTGATGGCAAATTCTTTGGTACTTTCGGGTACTTTCGGTTTTTCTTTGGTCAGCACAAATTCGTTTTCGGCATTGAGCGTGAACATATATACGCCGTGTCCGAATGTGAATACGAGCTGGGTTTGAGGCCCGTAGAGGACATAGCCTGCGGCAAGCTGGTGCCGGCCGGCTTGCAAGAAGGACTCGGTTTTTAATTCGCCATCGGGTTTTTCAAGGATGGAGAAAATCGTACCGACGGAAATGTTGACATCAATATTGGACGATCCGTCTAAAGGGTCGAATAGGACGAGATAGCGTCCGTTTTCACCGGCACTTACGAAAGTGTCTTCTTCCTCGCTTGCCAAACCGGCAACGGCAGGGTTGGCTTTGAGTGTGTCAATCATAATGTTGTTGGCGATAACATCCAGTTTTTTCTGGTCTTCGCCCTGAATATTGCCTGTGCCCGCCATACCCAATACGCCGGCCAGTGCGCCGAGGCGGACTTTGGCGTTGATTTCGGTGCAGGCGGAAACAACGGACAGTAAAACGCCGCCGAGTGCTTCGGGCAGCTGGTTTTGTTGCAGGTGTTCGGGGAGGAATCGGGTCAGTGTGTCCATAGTTTGCTCGTTTCGGAAAGGTTTGTGCCGTCTGAAAGGCGGCAGGTTATTGTGGCGTATTCCTTTGGTGAGTTTTGCAGGATAGTCTAGGGGATTGTAGTGTAAAAAAACGGCATGGGGCAAGTCGGAACGCGGCAGGCGGATGAGGGGATATTTATTCTTAAAAGTGCCGACTGCCGGTATATCGTCCGGTTTTGTTTATTTGACGGGAGATGCCGTCTGAAGGGTTTCAGACGGCATTGGGGTCAGCGGATTTTGCTGTCCAACAGGTAGCGCGCGCCTTTGTCTTGCGCCAGCAGCCGTGTGAGGGCGGGGAGGTTTGCCGCCAATTGTTCCGCCAACAGATAGGGCGGATTGATGACGAACATTCCGCTGCCGTGCATACCGAAGCCGTCGGTTTTCGGCGCGTGGACGTGCAGTTCGGCGTGAAGGTAGTTGTCGGGCAGGAGTTTTTTCAATTCTTCGGGCAGCTTGCGGCTTTCTTCCCGGCTGAGGCAGGGATACCAGATGAGATAACAGCCGGACTCAAAACGTTTTAAAGCGGCTTTCAGCGTTTCCGTTACACGCCGGTAGTCCTGTTTTTCCTCATAGGGCGGGTCGATGAGGACGGCGGCGCGGCGAGGCGGGGGCGGCAGCAGGGAAATCAGCCCTTTGTAACCGTCTTCGCGCAACACTTGTCCGCGTTTGCCCAATCCTGCTTCGCCCATATTGTTTTGCAGATGGATAAAGTCGGTAGGGTGCAGCTCAAACAGGCGCAATTTGTCGCCGACGCGGGTCAGCGATTGCGCCAGCCACGGAGAACCGCAGTAAAGTTCGGGCGAGGGCAGGATTTTTTGTATGTGCGCGGCAAAGTCAGAGAGTTCGGCAGGCAGGTTTTGCGCCTGTCGGAGCAGGGCGATGCCTTGCCGGTATTCGCCGACTTTTTGTGCCTCGCCGTCTTCGAGATTGTACAAACCCGCGCCGCCGTGCGTGTCGATGTACCAGTAGGGCTTGTCTTTGCGGTTGAAATATTGCAACACTAAAAACAAGGTGAAGTGTTTGAGCATATCGGCGTGGTTGCCGGCGTGGAATGCGTGTCTGTAACTGAGCATGGTATGAAAGCCGTTTGTGCGGAAATGCCGTCTGAACGCGGAAATATGGTTTCAGACGGCATGACGTAATGGAAAACAAATGCCGAATCAGCGTTTTTCGCCGATTTTGCCTTCTTTGCCTTTAAGCAGGTTGCCGATATTGCTTTTGTGCCGCAACAGCACCAGCAAAGCAATGGCGACGGTCGCCCAAACCCACGAGACGTGCGGCATAAAGAAGGATGCGGCGACCGGTGCGGCGGTTGTGGCGACCAGCGCGGCAAGGGAGGACACCTTGAAGCCGAATGCCATCACAAGCCAAATCAACGCGCAGACCAAGGCAGTTGCAGGAGAGAGTGCCAGAAGCACGCCCAATGCCGTTGCCACGCCTTTGCCGCCCTTAAATCCGAAAAACACCGGCCACATATGCCCGACCAGCGCGGCGAGTGCGACGGCCGCGATTGCGCTGTCGGATAAACCGAGCGGTTCTTGAAGCACGCGTGCAAGCAAAACGGCAACCAAACCTTTGGCGGCATCGCCCAAGAGCGTCAGCGCGGCCGCCTTTTTTTTGCCGCTGCGTAAAACATTGGTTGCCCCCGGATTGCCCGATCCGTAGGTGCGCGGGTCGTCCATGCCGTAATATTTGGACACGATGACGGCGAAAGAAAGTGAGCCGATCAGATAGGAAACGGCGACGGCCGGTATGTTGAACATTTGCGGTACTTTACTTAGAATGGTGCGGTTATTTTAGCAAAAAACGGGGCGGATTATGGATAAAATCTTTTTGCACGGCATCAAGGCGGATACGCTTATCGGCGTGTACGGCTGGGAGCGCGAACGGTTGCAGACCCTGATTGTCGATTTGGACATCGGCGTTCCCGAGAAAGCGGGTTCGGACGACGATATTGCCAATACGGTGCATTATGCCGAGGTATGCGAAACGCTGCGCCGACATCTGAAAGAACAGGATTTCCTGCTTTTGGAAGCGTTGGCGGAATACATTGCCGATTTGGTTTTGGGATATTTCGGCGCGGTGTGGGTGCGTGTGAAAATCGTCAAGCCGGGTATTTTGGAAGGCGTGCGCGAGGTTGGCGTGGAAATCGAGCGCGGTAAGCGTGAAGATTGAACGGCAGAATAGGAAACGGAAAGGAGATATGAAGTGGATTTGAGGGAAGTAAAATTAGGCGGCGAAACCATTTACGAGAGCGGTTTCGTCAGCATCAGCAGGGATAAGGTCAGGTTGCCCAACGGCAACGAAGGGCAGCGTATCGTCATCCGGCATCCGGGCGCGGCGTGCGTGTTGGCGGTAACGGATGATGAAAAGGTCGTTTTGGTGCGGCAGTGGCGGTATGCGGCAAATCAGGCGACATTGGAACTTCCTGCGGGCAAGCTGGATGTGGCGGGCGAGGATATGGCAGCGTGTGCGCTGCGAGAATTGGCGGAGGAAACGCCTTATGTTGCCGATAGTGTACGCCTGTTGTACAGTTTTTATACGGCGGTCGGTTTTTGCAACGAAAAAATGTATTTGTTTGAGGCGGAAGGCGTACGCTTGGGCAGTACGCTTGCCAATGACGAAGACGAGATTACGGAAACCGTATTGATGTCGAAAGAAGAAGTCCGTCAGGCATTGGCAAACGATGAAATTAAAGACGGCAAGACATTAATCGGTTTGCAATACTGGCTGATGAAGGATTGACAGGGTGTTGGAGCTGCCCGCCGGAGTAAGTCGGCGGGCATTTTGTTTGGCGGATGTGGCACGATCTTTCCGGTTCCGGCTTCGGGGAAACAAGGGTTTGGATTGCCGTCGGGCGCGCCCTTTAAAGTCATTCGTGCTTTAGTAATAGGAGTAGGGTATGGTATGGTATGGGCTGATAATTACCCAAACGAACGTGATCATTTTTAAGAATAGTTAATAATGAATATCTTTGTTACTGATTTTTCTTACCGGTTTATGAGCTTATTAATTCTTTCTTATATACCGTCAATTCATTCATCGGATGATGATATTGATTTTGGCAAAAGGGTTATGATGGTTACTTTTTTTGCATTTTTAGACACAGTAATAGAGCGTTTTTTTTAATAAAAAGCCTTGGTAGGTTTATCCTGCCAAGGCTTTTTCTTTGTTATAGACCTAAAAGCCCAATTTGAATTTGAGAACGGTAATTGGCACGGGCGGTATTTAAACAACCGAAGCCGATTTATGGAAGATAAGGAAATGATATGATATCTATTTTTAAAGCTTATTACGATGTTTATGAATTTAATGGGGAACTATTAAAAAGATGTATATTTTTAGATGAAGAAAATGAAGAAAATAATGAAATAATTAAAGATAGAATATATGAATACTTAATTTATGTTTTAACAGGAGACCTTTATCTACAAAAAGACATAGATGAAAATTTAGAATTTATCCATCAAGCAGAAAATAATCCCAATGAAGTTTATTCAGGAGGTGGACAAGGTTTTTGCTGGGATATTTCTGCTGAAAAAGTAGTTTTCTATAACAACGAATTTGATGAAGAAGACGGCTGGCCTGATTTAAGCTGTTCGCTGCATACTTTTAAAACTACTTTAATTGCTTGGAATGCTTTTTTGCAATTGCCTAAAAGTATTCATTCAGTGGTGGAAACCGTGATTGAGGAATAAGCATAATGGCTTAATGAATAGAATCAGAAAGTATAGATTGGGCTGCAAATCCACGCTTATATGCTGCGCCATGATTAAGATGTTAGGACTTGTATAGTTTGTGTCAAAACCAAAGGAAGCAATTTTTTTGATTATTTGACTGCCGTCCCTATCTTCAGCCCGAGCCAAGTCAGCAGCAGCGAACCCACCGTATGTAGGAAAATATTGGCAAGTGCTGAAGCGGGACGATTCGATTGGAGCAGGGTTACGGTTTCCAGAGAAAATCCGGAAAGCGTGGTCAGGCTGCCGAGAAAACCGGTGATCAGCAGCAGCTTCCATTGCGGGTGATTGATGGTTTCGGCAAAGATGCCGATGAGCAGCGCGCCCGTCCAGTTGGCAAACAGGTTGCCCGTGGCGGGAGACATGGCGGCAGGAACGGCGAGGTTGAGCAGCCAACGCGCCGTTGCACCGAGTGCCGCACCGATGGAAAGGGGGATGATGTTGGAAAGCATGGTTTTGTCTGCCTATGCCGTCTGAAGGCTACCGCCATATGCCGCGGTCGGACTTCAGATAGCGGTTGTCGTCGAAAGTGTTGATCCAATGGGGCTTCAGTGCAACAAATATGGCAGTTGAAATGCCGCTGAGGAAGGCTTCCGCCCACGCCAGCAGAATAAAGACGGGCAGGGCGGTCGTCCACAATATTTCGGACGGAAAAGCGTTTGCGGCATCCAAAATACCGGTCAGCACCAGCCCGGTCAGCAGAATGCCGGCGGCGGAAGCGAGAAAGCCGTTGACGAAAATAAAGATGAAAATATTGGGCGGCAGGCGGTTGACCAGCATACGCGACAGGCGGTTGACGACAAGCGCGGGCAGAATCAGCACCAAAGCGTTCGGCGGATATGCGCCGACAGAACCGGCAAACAGCAGGCAGTAGGGCAGCATCAGCAGTGCGGCAAGCCAAAGGGCGGCGGAAGTGCCCACCATCAGTGCAACCAGATTGACGGCGAGCAGGTGGTAGTTCATCTGTGCAAGCTGTCCGCCGCCGGCAGAGGCGTTCAGACACCATGCTGCGGAAAAAATTACGGTACACAGGGGAAGGGCAGAACGGTAGCGGGCAAGCGAGCGGAATGCGGACGGCGCGGAAGCTGCCAGTATCAGGATAAGGACAATCCACGAAACCGACAGTACCATATCTAAAAACCAGACTGTTTGGAAAATCATGGCAATGCCGCAAAGATTAAGGGAAGGGACGGCTATTATACTGTCGGCGGGGGCAAACCGAAAGCCGAATCGGTTTCGGCAGAATTACCGACCGGTTGTTTTTTTTGGGATGGAAACACGTTAAAATAAACCCATTTAATCGTTTGTCTTGCGGGAAACGGCATATGTTTTGGATAGTTTTGATCGTTATTTTGTTGCTTGCGCTTGCCGGCTTGTTTTTTGTCCGCGCACAATCCGAACGCGAGTGGATGCGCGAGGTTTCTGCGTGGCAGGAAAAGAAAGGGGAAAAACAGGCGGAGCTGCCTGAAATCAAAGACGGTATGCCCGATTTTCCCGAACTTGCCCTGATGCTTTTCCATGCCGTCAAAACGGCAGTGTATTGGCTGTTTGTCGGTGTCGTCCGTTTCTGCCGAAACTATCTGGCGCACGAATCCGAACCGGACAGGCCCGTTCCGCCTGCTTCTGCAAACCGTGCGGATGTTCCGACCGCATCCGACGGATATTCAGACAGTGGAAACGGGACGGAAGAAGCGGAAACGGAAGAAGCAGAAGCTGCGGAGGAAGAGGCTGCCGATACGGAAGACATTGCAACTGCCGTAATCGACAACCGCCGCATCCCATTCGACCGGAGTATTGCTGAAGGGTTGATGCCGTCTGAAAGCGAAATTTCGCCCGTCCGTCCGGTTTTTAAGGAAATCACTTTGGAAGAAGCAACGCGTGCTTTAAACAGCGCGGCTTTAAGGGAAACGAAAAAACGCTATATCGATGCATTTGAGAAAAACGAAACAGCGGTCCCCAAAGTCCGCGTGTCCGATACCCCGATGGAAGGGCTGCAGATTATCGGTTTGGACGACCCTGTGCTTCAACGCACGTATTCCCGTATGTTCGATGCGGATAAAGAAGCGTTTTCCGAGTCTGCGGATTACGGATTTGAGCCGTATTTTGAGAAGCAGCATCCGTCTGCCTTTTCTGCAGTCAAAGCCGAAAATGCACGGAATGCGCCGTTCCGCCGTCATGCAGGGCAGGCGGAGGCAAAATCCCCGGATGTTTCCCAAGGGCAGTCCGTTTCAGACGGCACATCCGTCCGCGATGCCTGCCGCCGCGTTTCCGTCAATTTGAAAGAACCGAACAAGGCAACGGTTTCTGCGGAGGCGCGGATTTCACGCCTGATTCCAGAAAGTCGGACGGTTGTCGGGAAACGGGATGTCGAAATGCCGTCTGAAACCGAAAATGTTTTCACGGAAACTGTTTCGTCTGTGGGATACGGGGGACCGGTTTATGATGAAGCTGCCGATATCTATATTGAAGAGCCTGCCGCGCCGGATGCGTGGGTGGTCGAACCACCCGAAATGCCGAAAGTTTTCACGCCCGAAATCGATATTCTGCCGCCGCCTCCCGTATCGGAAATCTACAACCGTACCTATGAACCGCCGTCAGGATTCGAGCAGGCGCAACGCAGCCGCATTGCCGAAACCGACCATCTTGCCGATGATGTTTTGAATGGAGGTTGGCAGGAGGAAACCGACGCTATTGCGGATGACGGCAGTGAAGGTGTGGCAGAGCGGTCAAGCGGGCAATATTTGTCGGAAACCGAAGCGTTCGGGCATGACAGTCAGGCGGTTTGTCCGTTTGAAAATGTGCCGTCTGAACGCCCGTCCTGCCGGGCATCGGATACGGAAGCGGATGAAGGGGCGTTCCAATCGGAAGAGACCGGTGCGGTATTCGAACACCTGCCGACAACCGACCTGCTTCTGCCTCCGCTGTTCAATCCCGAGGCGACGCAAACCGAAGAAGAACTGTTGGAAAACAGCATCACCATCGAAGAAAAATTGGCGGAGTTCAAAGTCAAGGTCAAGGTTGTCGATTCTTATTCCGGCCCTGTGATTACGCGTTATGAAATCGAACCCGATGTCGGCGTGCGCGGTAATTCCGTTCTGAATCTGGAAAAAGATTTGGCGCGTTCGCTCGGCGTGGCTTCCATCCGCGTTGTCGAAACCATCCCCGGCAAAACCTGTATGGGTTTGGAACTTCCGAACCCGAAACGCCAAATGATACGCCTGAGCGAAATCTTCAATTCGCCCGAGTTTGCCGAATCCAAATCCAAGCTGACGCTCGCGCTCGGTCAGGACATCACCGGACAGCCCGTCGTAACCGACTTGGGCAAAGCACCGCATTTGTTGGTTGCCGGCACGACCGGTTCGGGCAAATCGGTGGGTGTCAACGCGATGATTCTGTCTATGCTTTTCAAAGCCGCGCCGGAAGACGTGCGTATGATTATGATCGATCCGAAAATGCTGGAATTGAGCATTTACGAGGGCATCCCCCACCTGCTTGCGCCGGTTGTTACCGATATGAAGCTGGCGGCAAACGCGCTGAACTGGTGTGTTAACGAAATGGAAAAACGCTACCGCCTGATGAGCTTTATGGGCGTACGTAATCTTGCGGGCTTCAACCAAAAAATCGCCGAAGCCGCAGCAAGGGGAGAAAAAATCGGCAACCCGTTCAGCCTCACGCCCGACGATCCCGAACCTTTGGAAAAACTGCCGTTTATCGTGGTCGTGGTCGATGAGTTTGCCGATTTGATGATGACCGCAGGCAAGAAAATCGAAGAACTGATTGCGCGCCTCGCCCAAAAAGCCCGCGCGGCAGGCATCCATCTTATCCTTGCCACGCAACGCCCCAGCGTCGATGTGATTACAGGGTTGATTAAGGCGAACATCCCGACGCGTATCGCGTTCCAAGTGTCCAGCAAAATCGACAGCCGCACGATTCTTGACCAAATGGGTGCGGAAAACCTGCTCGGGCAGGGCGATATGCTGTTCCTGCCGCCGGGTACGGCCTATCCGCAGCGCGTACACGGCGCGTTTGCTTCGGATGAAGAGGTGCACCGCGTGGTCGAATATCTGAAGCAGTTCGGCGAGCCGGACTATGTTGACGATATTTTGAGCGGCGGTATGTCCGACGATTTGCCGGGAATCGGCCGGAGCGGCGACGGCGAAACCGATCCGATGTACGACGAGGCTGTATCTGTCGTTTTGAAAACGCGCAAAGCCAGCATTTCGGGCGTGCAGCGCTCCTTGCGTATCGGCTACAACCGCGCCGCGCGTCTGATTGACCAGATGGAGGCGGAAGGCATTGTGTCCGCACCGGAACACAACGGCAACCGTACGATTCTCGTCCCCTTGGACAATGCTTGATTTTTTGCAAATGGAAATGCCGTCTGAAGACTGTTTCAGACGGCATTTTTATCGGATGTTTGAATTCGGATTATTCCCTGACCTGTCCCGTGCCTTGTACGATGTATTTGTAACTCGTCAGCTCTTTCAAACCCATCGGACCCCGGGCGTGGAGTTTTTGCGTGGAGATGCCCATTTCGCAACCCAAGCCGAATTCGCCGCCGTCGGTAAAGCGCGTGGACGCGTTGACATAAACGGCGGCAGAATCGATATGGGTCGTGAAATAGTCCGCAGTGTGGCGGTTTTCGGTAACGATGCCGTCTGAATGGTGCGTGCTGTGGACTTCGATGTGTCCGACCGCCTCTTCGACCGAAGCGACGGTTTTCACGGCGAGGATGTAGTCTAAAAACTCGGTATCGAAATCGTCTGCACCCGCCGCTTCGCCGCCGATATGCCGCGCCGCCTGCGGATCCAAACGGAAGCGGACGGGCGGCAGTCCGGCTTCTATACGGTCGCGCACCAACAGCCGTTCGAGCTTGGGCAGGAAGTCGGCAGCAATGTCTTGATGCACCAGCAGCACTTCCATCGAGTTGCACACGGACGGGCGGCTGGTTTTGGCGTTGCGGACAATGCGGATTGCCTTTTCTAAGTCCGCATCTTTATCGACGTAGATGTGGACAATGCCCGTCCCCGTTTCAATGACCGGCACGACGGCATTCTCAACCACCGCCCGTATCAGCCCCGCCCCGCCGCGCGGAATCAGCAGGTCTAGATAATCTTTCGCCCTCATCATTTCGTAACTGCTTTCGCGCCCGGTGTCTTCAATCAACTGGAGCGCGTCGGGGTCGATGCGGGTTTGTGCCAACCCCGTTTTCAGGGCGGCAACGATGGCGCGTGCGGATTGGAATGCATCTTTGCCGCTGCGGAGTACGACCGCGCTGCCGCTTTTCAGTGCCAAAGCCGCCGCATCGGAAGTAACGTTCGGGCGGCTTTCGTAAATAATGCCGATAACGCCCATCGCCACGCGCTTTTTGATGATTTCCAAGCCGTTGGGCAAAGTCGAGGTTTCCAGTATTTCGCCCACGGGATCAGGCAGCTCGGCAACCGCCCTGATGCCGTCCGCCATCGTGCCAATGCGTTTTTCGTCCAACAAAAGGCGGTCGGTCATGCTTTCGGGAATGTTGCCTGCCGCCGCTTCCAAATCTTGGCGGTTTGCCGCCAAAATATTTTCCGCCGCCGCTTCCAGGCTGTCCGCCATCGCAAGCAGCGCGCGGTTTTTTTCTGCCGTATCCGCCGTGTTGGCGGATTTTTTTGCCGCTTTGGCAAGGGCAAGCTGTTTTTGTGTGTTTGACATGGGTTTCCTTTTCTAAAATTCGGTCAGAAGCAGGCGTATTTCGGGCGTGATGGAAATCCAATCGTCCCGATGGATGAACACGCCTTTCACTTTGCGCGATTTGAGCAGGTCTTCGGCGGCGGCAGAGCCGAACAGGACGCGCCCTTTGCCCAAAGGCTGTTTGCTTGCGCTGCTGTACACGGTTACGGTGTCCATACGGGAGAAATGCCCTTCGATTCCGGCAATGCCCGACATCAGCAGGCTTTTTCCCTGTTCGGACAAAGCGTGTTCCGCACCTTCGTCCACATAAACGTCGCCCAGGCTTTCGGAATAGAACGCCAGCCATTGCTTCTGCGTCCGCAAACCTTTGGTACGGGGGACGAAAAACGAGCCTTCCGCCTGATTATCTGCCGCTTCGGCAAGTGCATCGGGTTTGAGCGAGGAAAGATATACACCGGTACGCCGGACTCGGTCGCAATCGTCGCCGCTTTGATTTTGGTCAGCATTCCGCCCGTGCCGTTTGACGAGCCCGCGCCGCCTGCCATTTCGATGATTTCATGGTTGATGTGTTCGATTCTGTCCAGCCGTACGGCATCGGGATTGCTGTCCGGGTTGCCGGTGTAAAGCCCGTCTATGTCGGTCAGCAGCACCAAGAGGTCTGCCTGTATCATCGCCGCCACTTGCGCACTCAATGTGTCGTTGTCGCCGATTTTCAACTCCTCAACCGAAACCGTGTCGTTTTCATTGATAATGGGAATCGCGCGGCGTTGCAGCAGCACGGAAAGCGCGCCGCCGGCATTTTGGTAGCGGCGTTTGTCGGCAAAGTCGGTACGGTTGAGCAGGATTTGCGCGGACACGATGCCGTCTGAAGACAGGTTTGCCGTATATTCTTCCATCAGAAGCCCCTGCCCGACGGCGGCGGAAGCCTGTTTGTCGGCGATTTTGACCGGACGTTTTTTGAAACCCAGCACACCGAACCCTGCCGCAACCGCGCCGGAAGACACCAAGACCAGCTCGTGTCCCGCATGATGCAATGCGGCAAGCTGGCGGGCGATGGTTTGGATTTTGCCGCGCGAGAGGCTGCCGTCCGAATGGGTAATCGAAGATGTGCCGACTTTAAATACGATTCTTTTGTATTTCATTGTTTCTGTTCTTTGCGTTTGTAGCGTTTGGTTTGTTGCTGTCGAATTTGCCCTGTTCTGCCGAAATTGTCAACAATTGCGCTGCGCCTGCAATAAAATAGACAAAATGTATAAAATTAATAAAATCTATGATGGGTTATTGAGATTTTTTCAAATTGATATTGCCGTTTTGTCCAAAATGCGTATAATCCTGTCCATATTTCTGCTGCGGGCAGATTGATTTTAGACAAGGACTACCATGCAATTAGATATAGACCGTCTGGTCGCTTATTTCGGCGGCGTGAATGCACTTGCCGAAGCGTTGAAACAGCACGACCCCGAAAATGCCGCAACAACTGCTGCCATCTATAAATGGCGCACGCGCGGGTCGCTGCCTTTGGCGCAACTGCAAAAGCTGACCGCGCTGGCGGAAGCGCAAGGCAGGCCGCTGGATTTGAATGCTTTTTTACAAAAAAACGAATCTCTGGAGAGAACAGAAATGACACAGACCAACCGCGTAATTATTTTCGACACCACCATGCGCGACGGCGAGCAGTCGCCCGGTGCATCCATGACCAAAGAGGAAAAAATCCGCATTGCCCGCCAGTTGGAGAAAATGGGCGTGGATGTGATTGAGGCGGGTTTCGCCGCCGCCAGCCCGGGCGATTTCGAATCGGTCAATGCGATTGCCAAAATCATCACCAAATCCACGGTCTGCTCGTTGGCGCGTGCCGTTGAAAACGATGTGCGTAAAGCAGGCGAAGCCGTTTCCCCCGCTCCGAAAAAACGCATCCATACTTTCATCGCCACCAGCCCCATCCACATGGAGCACAAACTGAAAATGAAGCCGCAGCAGGTCATCGATGCGGCGGTCAAAGCAGTGAAAATCGCCAAAGAATACACCGACGATGTGGAATTTTCCGCCGAAGACGCCGTGCGTTCGGATTTGGACTTCCTCGCCAAAATCTTTACGGCGGTTATCGAAGCAGGTGCGACTACTATCAACATTCCCGATACTGTCGGCTACTCCATCCCTTCCGTGTGGTACGAACGTATCAGCAACATCATCAAAAGTGTGCCCAACGGCGACAAAGTAGTCTGGTCGACCCACTGCCACAACGACTTGGGTATGGCGGTTGCCAACTCGCTGGCCGCTGTTCAGGCAGGCGTGCGCCAAGTGGAGTGCACCATCAACGGCTTAGGCGAACGCGCCGGCAATGCCAGCCTTGAAGAAATTGTGATGGCGTTGAAAGTGCGCCATGACCTTTTCGGCTTGGAAACCGGCATTGATACCACGCAAATCGTGCCGGTATCCAAATTGGTGTCCACCATTACCGGTTATCCGATTCAGCCCAACAAGGCGGTGGTCGGAGCAAACGCCTTTGCACACGAATCAGGCATCCACCAAGACGGTGTGTTGAAACACCCTGAAACCTATGAAATCATGACTGCCGAATCGGTCGGTTGGTCAACCAACCGCCTGACCTTGGGTAAATTGTCCGGCCGCAGCGCGTTCCGCAGCAAACTGGCGGATTTGGGCATCGAGTTGGAAAGCGAAGAGGCATTGAACGCCGCGTTTGCCCGCTTCAAAGAACTCGCCGACAAAAAACGCGAAATCTTCGATGAAGACCTGCACGCGCTGGTGTCGGACGAAATGGGCAATATGAATACCGAAAGCTACAAATTCATTTCCCAAAAAATCAGCACCGAAACCGGCGAAGAACCGCGTGCCGACATCGTGTTCAGCATCAAAGGTGAAGAAAAACGCGCTTCGGCCAGCGGTTCCGGCCCCGTCGATGCGATTTTCAAAGCGATTGAGAGCGTGGCGCAAAGCGGCGCGACTTTGCAGATTTATTCCGTCAACGCTGTCACGCAAGGCACGGAAAGCCAGGGTGAAACCAGCGTCCGTCTGGCGCGCGGCAACCGCGTCGTCAACGGTCAGGGCGCGGATACCGACGTTTTGGTCGCCACCGCCAAAGCTTACCTTTCCGCCTTGAGCAAACTGGAATTTAGTGCCGCCAAACCGAAGGCGCAAGGCAGCGGTACGATTTAACGGTTGGGCGAAAGTTATGCCGTCTGAAGTAGAAAACGCTTCAGACGGCATATTGCGATTATAATTAGGTATTAAACCCATTTTAAAAGGCCAAATGATGGATTCCCAAAAATTTACCGAAGCGTCCAAACAGCGGTTGAGCGAATTGTTGGATGCCAAAAGCGAACAGGGCAATACCATGCGCTGCGATGAAGTGCAGGGCTTTATGATGGCGCTGTTGAGCGGGCCGGACAAACTGACACCGTTCGACTGGCTGCCGGAAGTGTTGGGCGACGAATCGCTGTTTACCGCCGCCGAACGTTCCGAAATCGAACGGCTGGTTTTGGCAATGGCGATGGACACGGCCGCCGAGATGGCGGATAAAAAGCTGCCCGATTTGTGGCTGTATGAAAACGAAGACGGCAGCAGCGATTTTTACACATGGTGCAATGCTTATCTTTACGGTTTGGATATTGTGCCGACCGATTGGTTTGAAGCCGTCGATGATGAAGAGTTTGAAGAGTTGTTTTATCCCATCATGGCATTGGGCGGTATTTACGATGAAGAGGACAACGGCTCTATCCGTCTGCAATTCACAGAAGGCGAGCTGGCGGAGCTGGAATCCGAGTTGCCTTATGCATTGGCGGATATCTACCGCTACTGGCAGGCGGTCATCAATAAACCGCAAACCGTTCGCAGGGAGGGAGAAAAAACAGGCAGGAATGATCCCTGTCCGTGCGGCAGCGGCAGAAAATACAAGGCGTGTTGCGGTAAAAATTGATGGTTCGAGCGGAATAAAATGCCGTCTGAAACTTAAAATTTAAGTTTCAGACGGCATTTTATCAAGAAGGTTCAATTTTTCCTGCTGCCGAAGAAGATGAAGCCGGCTATACCCAAAACAATCATGGGGACGCTCAGCCATTGCCCCATCGACAGCCCCAAGGTCAGCAGCCCGAGATAGTCGTCGGGTTGGCGCGCAAATTCGGCGATAAAGCGGAACACGCCGTAGCCGCCGAGGAAAAGCGCGGCGGTCTGACCGGCCGGACGCGGTTTTTTGGAAAACAGCCAAACGGCGATAAACAGGCAGATGCCTTCAAGGGCAAACTGATAAAGCTGCGAGGGATGACGCGGCAGCATACCGTATTGTTGCAGCCAATCTGCCCAAAGGGGATTGTGCGCGGCGGCTTCGAGGTCTTCGTAATGCGCCTGCGGGAAGCCCATTGCCCAAAATGTGTTAATGTCGGTAATGCGCCCCCAAAGTTCGCCGTTGATGAAGTTACCGATACGTCCCGAAGCGAGACCCAACGGAACAAGCGGTGCGACCGTATCCATCAGTTTGAGGAAGCTGATGTTTTGTTTGCGGCTGAACAACCACATTGCGGCAACCACGCCTAAAAATCCGCCGTGAAACGACATGCCGCCTTCCCATACCTTGAAAATATCAAGCGGATGGGCGAGGTAGTCGGAGAATTTGTAAAACAGGACATAACCCAAACGGCCGCCGAGGATAACGCCCAATATGCCCCATGTCAGGAAGTCGTCAAGCGATTCTTTAGTAAAAACAGAATTCCCCTGCGCGATGCGGCGCTTGCCCAAAAAGCTGAAAAGGATAAAGCCGAGGATGTAGCTTAGGGCATACCAGCGGACGGCAAGCGGGCCGATACTGATAAGGACGGGGTCGAATTGGGGATGGGTAATCATGATGTTCCTTGATTTCAATTTCAAATGCCGTCTGAAAGGCATGATGCTTCAGACGGCATTTCTGCAATAAGGGTTTTAGCGCAAATCGCCGATGACGTTGAGAATGGCGGACAATGCGGCTTCGCCCAGGCGCAACGAACGTTGGCCGTTCCATCCGAAGTCGTCGTCGGGCAGGTTGGCGTTGTCTTTAAAGGGCATTTCCAACGTATAGGCAAGGCAATTGAAACGGTTGCCGATCCAGTTGGTCGCCAAGGTCATATTCGCTTTGCTCGGCGCGTCTTTTTCGTAACCGTATTCGTCTTGGAAATCGGGGCTGGCGTTCAAAAGAGCGGTTTTGAACTGCGCTTCCAACGCGGAAATGCGCGGATTGTAGTTCGGCACACCTTCAGTTCCTGCAACAAAGACAAAGGGCAAACCTTCATCGCCGTGGATGTCCAAAAACAAATCCACGCCGGTTTCCAGCATTTTTTCGCGCACGAAGAACACTTCGGGGCTTTTTTCCAAAGTCGGGTTTTCCCATTCGCGGTTGAGGTTCGCACCGGCGGCGTTGGTACGAAGGTTGCCCAGTGCCGAACCGTCGGGGTTCATGTTTGGCACGATGTAGAACGTGGCGCGGTCGAGCAGGGTGCGCGCGGTTGCATCCTGAGGGTCGAGCAGCCTGCTGAGCAGCCCTTCGACAAACCATTCCGCCATGGTTTCGCCCGGATGCTGGCGGGCGGTAATCCAGATTTTCAAATCGCTTTCGACCTGGTTGCCGATGGTCAGCAGATTGATGTCGCGCCCTTGCACGGTGCTGCCCAAGTCATCGATGCGGCACAGGCCGCTGCCTTGCGCGTCACCGAGGAGGTTGAGGTGCTGCTCTTCGGAATAGGGTTCGAAATAGGCGTAATACACGCTGTTGGACAGTGGGGTATGGTTGATGGTCAGTACGCCGTTTTCATAGCTCGTCGGCACGCGGAACCAGTTGCGGCGGTCGTATGAGGCACACGCCTGATAGCCTTCCCAGCCTTTCGGGTAGGCGGCTTCTGCCGCGTTTTCAAAATGCATGATGCAGTTTTGATAGGCCGCGCCTTGCAGCCGGAAGTAGAACCATTGTGCGAAATCGGAGGCGTTGTCGGGACGCAGGGCGAGGCGGATGTCGGAAGGGTCGGTCAGGTCTTTGACGACGACCGAGCCGGCATCGAAGCGGGTGCTGATTTTAATCATGGGAAAGTCCTTGCTGTCGCCGGTTTCTCGAACCGGATAAACCGCGATTTTACCGCCCGTATCGCAAGGCTTCAACCTGCCCGAAGGTCTGCCGGATGCCGTCTGAAGATTGTTTCAGACGGCGTTTGGCGTTAACATAAGCCGAAATTGTTAACAATATGGAGCCGTTATGGAGTCTGAAAACATTATTTCCGCCGCCGACAAAGCGCGCATCCTTGCCGAAGCGCTGCCTTACATCCGCCGGTTTTCCGGTTCGGTCGTCGTCATCAAGTACGGCGGCAACGCGATGACCGAACCTGCTTTGAAAGAAGGGTTTGCCCGCGATGTCGTGCTGCTGAAGCTGGTGGGCATTCATCCCGTCATCGTTCACGGCGGCGGGCCGCAAATCAATGCGATGCTTGAAAAAGTCGGCAAAAAGGGCGAGTTTGTCCAAGGAATGCGCGTTACCGACAAAGAGACGATGGATATTGTCGAAATGGTGTTGGGCGGGCACGTCAACAAGGAAATCGTGTCGATGATTAACACATATGGCGGGCACGCGGTCGGTGTGAGCGGGCGCGACGACCATTTCATTAAGGCGAAGAAACTTTTGGTTGATACGCCCGAACAGAATGGCGTGGACATCGGACAGGTCGGTACGGTGGAAAGCATCGATACCGGTTTGGTTAAAGGGCTGATAGAACGCGGCTGCATTCCCGTCGTCGCCCCCGTCGGCGTAGGTGAAAAAGGCGAAGCGTTCAACATCAACGCCGATTTGGTGGCAGGCAAATTGGCGGAAGAATTGAACGCCGAAAAACTCTTGATGATGACGAATATCGCCGGTGTGATGGACAAAACGGGCAATCTGCTGACCAAACTCACGCCGAAACGGATTGACGAACTGATTGCCGACGGCACGCTGTATGGCGGTATGCTGCCGAAAATCGCTTCTGCGGTCGAAGCCGCCGTCAACGGTGTGAAAGCCACGCACATCATCGACGGCAGGTTGCCCAACGCGCTTTTGCTGGAAATCTTTACCGATGCCGGTATCGGGTCGATGATTTTGGGCAGAGGGGAAGATGCCTGAAGCAAAGGCGGAAAATGCCGGCTTTGGCGGAAAACCCGTTTGTCCGGTTTTTGTTTTTTGGGTTTCGGGCAATTTCTAAGTTGTTATTCCCGGGAAAACAGAAACCAAAACAGAAACCTAAAATCCGTCATTCCCGCCGGGAATCTGTTTTTTTGAAATCCGGTTGTTTGGGATAAATTCTCCGGCTTTGATTTTCTGTTTTTCCGATAACGCCATAACTTTGAAATTTCGTCATTCCCGCGCAGGCGGGAATCCAGACCTGTCGGCACGGAAACTTATCGGGAAAAAAGGTTTCTTTAGATTTTACGTCCTAGATTCCCACTTTCGTGGGAATGACGGTGGAAAGATTGTTGTTTTTCCCGATGAATTCCTGTGTTTTTTGTTTTTCCGGATAAATTCCTGTGGCTTTGAGTTTTTAGGATTTCAGCCTCAATGCCGTCTGAACGCCGAATCGGGCTTCAGACGGCATTGCGTCATTTGAAATTCAAAACCGGCCAGCCTTTTTCTTTGGCTTCTTTTTCCAGCTCGGCATCGGGGTTGACGGCGACGGGTTCGCTGACGAGGCGCAGCAGCGGCAGGTCGTTTTTGGAGTCGCTGTAAAAATAGGTTTTGCCGTAGCTTTGGAGCGTTTCGCCGCGTTCGGCAAGCCATTGGTTCAGGCGGGTAATTTTGCCTTCTTTGAGGCTGGGCGTGCCGATGTAGTTGCCGGTGTAGCGGCCGTCGGCACCGGTTTCGAGTTGCGTGCCGATGATGTTGGTGATGCCGAAAAGGCGGCAGACGGGGGTGATGATAAACTCGTTGGTCGAGGAAATCACGAGGGTTTCGTCACCTGCCATTTGGTGGCTCTGTACCAGCATACGCTGCATAGGCGAGATGTGGGGGATGATGTATTCCGCCATAAATTCGCGGTGAAACTCTGCCAGCTCTTCTTTGCTGTAACGGGCAAGCGGGGCGAGGTGGAATTTGAGGAATGCGTCGATGTCGAGACAGCCGTTTTGGTAGTCGCGGTAGAATTTTTCGTTTTGCGCTTCGGTTTCGGCAGCGTCAACCAACCCTTTTTTGATGAGGTATTGCGGCCAGGCGTGGTCGGAATCGGTGTTGATGAGGGTGTTGTCGAGGTCGAAGATGGCGAGGTTGTTCATCGTATTTCCTTAATGGTTGAAACCCTGACACTCGGACATCCGTCCTTCGTGGCGGCGGGAGCAGACTTTGTTTGGGAAGGGTGAAATCAGGGCAACATATAGGGAGACGCTTTATGTGTCGTCCTGTGTGTTGGAACATTGGGTTTCCTGTTGTTTCAAAAGCTGGCGAAGCAGCGGCAGGGTGATGCGTTTGCCCATGGTTACGGCGTAGTTGTCCAGCGTGTCGAGCATCATCATCAGGCTGTCCATATCGCGCCGCCAGTGTTTGAGCAGGTATTCGAAAATTTCGGAATCGACGGTTACTTGGCGTGCCGCCGCCATACTGGCGAGCGCGTCGATTTTTTCTTGGTCGGTTAGGGGCTTGACTTCGTAAACGAGGCAGTACGCCATACGCGTCCGCAAATCCTCGCGGATGACGAGCTGCTGGGGCGTGTATTCCGAACCGAGCAGCAAAAAGCCTTTGCCGCTGTTGCGGAAGCGGTTGAAGATGGAAAAAAGCAGGGCTTGTTCTTCGTTGCCCAGCTTTTCGACTTGATCGACGGCGAGGTATTCTGCCTCGAACGCGGCATCGGTCAGCGGCATGGAGGCGGCATCGATATAGGCGGCGTTTTTGCCGGCTTCGAGCGCCTGTGCGACCCACGCCTGCAACAGATGGCTTTTGCCCGCGCCTTCCTCGCCCCAAACATAGATAAACTGTCCGTGTTTGTGTCGGAGGACATAGACCAGTTCCGCGTTTTCCGTGCCGAGGAATTTGTCGAAACTTGGATAGTCGTGTGCGGCAAAGTCGAAAATAAGCTGGTTCACGGTTCGGCATTCCGAGGGGTGGTAAACGGGTTTATTGTACGTTGTTTTCGCGTGCTTTATCAATTTGAAAAATGCCGTCTGAAAACGGCTTCAGACGGCATCGTTCAGCCGCAGGCAACGTTGCCGACATCGAGGTGCATATTGTGGAACGCGTTGAGCGTGCTGCGGTGTCCGATGCTGATGATGATGCTGTCGGGCAGTTTTTGCTTTAAGGCGCGGTAGAGCGCGGCTTCGGCCGGTTCGTCCAAGGCGGCGGTGGCTTCGTCGAGCAGGACGATTTTGGGCTTGGAAAGCAGGGCGCGGACGAAGGCGACGCGTTGCAGTTCGCCCGGGGAGAGCTTGTGCTGCCAGTCGTCTGTTTTATCCAATTTGTCAATCAGATAACCCAAACGGCAGGTGTTCATGGCTTCGGCTAACTCGGGATGCTGTTTGTCGATGTTGGGGTAACAAACCGCATCGCGCAGGCTGCCTTGCGCCGTGTACGGGCGTTGCGGCAGGAAGAGGATGTCTTGATGCGGCGGACGGCTGACTTTGCCGCTGCTGCCGAACGGCCAAAGCCCCGCCAGCGCGCGCAACAGCGAGGTTTTGCCGCAACCGCTCGGGCCGCGTATCAGCAGGGAATCGCCGCTTTTGAGCTTGATGTTGATGCCGTCCAATAAAACTTCGCCGTTGTGGCGGAACAGGGCGACGTTTTCCAGTGCAATGCCGTCTGAAACTTCGCTAATCTCGGGCTGCTGTGCGCTGTGTTGTTCTTCGGTACTCAGCAAGAATCCGTACAGACGCTCCAGTCGGGCGCGGTAGGCGGTGAATTTGTTGTAGAACATCCGGAAGAAAGACAGTGCGTTTTGCAGTCGTGCGAAAGCTTGGACGGTTTGCTGGATGTCGCCGATTTTAATTTGTCCGGCAAACAGGCGCGGGGCTTGCAAAATAATGGGAAAAAGCTTGATGCCGTTGGTAAACATGTCGTTAAAGCCGCTTAAGCAGACGCTTTGCCGCGCGATGCGCCAACGGTTGCGGATGATGGCTTTAAAGCGGTCGGAAAGCCGGCTGTGTTCGTGTTTTTCGCCGCTGTAAAACGCGACGCTTTCGGCATGGTCGCGCACGCGGACAAGGGAATAACGGTAGTCACCGTTGAGTTTTTCGTTTTCATAGTTGTAACGAATCAAGGGGTTGCCTATCCACATGGCGATAAAGGTCGCCAAAATCACAAATATATAGACAAACCAAACGATGCCGTGCGGAATGTCGAAGCCGAACACGGTCAGGATGCCCGCCAAGCCCCACAAAACAACGGCAAATTCTAAAGAGGTAACGACCGAATTGACCATGCCGCGCACAAATTCGATGGTCGAAGCGATAAATTCCTGCGCGTCCTGCTGGATACGCTGGTCGATATTGTCCGGCGCGTGGCGGCGCATTTGCAGGCGGTAGTAGTTTTTGTCGGCAAGCCAGCGCGAAGTCAAAACTTCATTGAGCCGCTCCGACCATTTAATCGCCAAGCCTTGATCGAGAAAGTCGTTGACGACGTTGTTAAACGCCCGTATCAGCACCACGCCCGCGTTCATTGCGGCAAACATCCAAAATGCCGAAGCATTCAAATCCTGCATCGAGTCGTAAAGCCCTTTGGACATAAAGGTACTCAATACATTCAGCCGTACTTCGGTTAACAGCAGCGTAATCATCGCCGTAATCAGCAGTAAGACTTTGACCGCGCTTTTCGGTGTCAGGCAAAGGCGCAGGATATAGGCAAACTCGCGCCCGAAACGCGTTTTCCGTGTCAAAAACAGAATCACCGCCGAAGCGGCGGAAACTATCAAGAGAGTCTGTAAAAGCCAAAGCGGTGTGGAATAAAGCTCGGTCTGCCATTTCTGCATGGGAAATCTCTTACGGTATCAATGCCGTCTGAAAAAGACGGGTACAGTCGATTTTTTGATGAAGTTTGGGGAAGTTTTGCCGGTCAGGGTACATTGCGTGTTAATTTACCATACAACCACTCCGGAATTAAGTTTAAATTTGAATAAAAGGTTCGGGTTCTGCAAAATACAGAACCCGAACCTTGTTCGGATATTGAAACCGGCCGCCCGATTTTGGGCGGTGCGGCTTGCAAGTATCAAGATTCGCAGATGCCGTCTGAAGTTCGGAGAGGTTCAGACGGCATATGCTTATTTGGGCTGCTCTTCGACGAATCTCGGACCTTTCAGGATGCCGTTGTGGGAATAGGGCGACAGCAGGTTGTATGCGGCGGTTTTGGAAACCTGATAACCGCGGTCGGTCAGACTGTTGGCAATCTGATTGACCACAGCGCCGACCAAAGCCCCCAATAGGCCGCTGTTGCTGTTGTTGCTGCCTTCGCGGATGTTGACCGAACCCGACCACAACTCTTTTCCGTTGCGGGAATCGACCAGCCTTGCTTTGGCGGATACGCTGGTTACGCTGTCTAAAATTTGGTAAGAAGTGCCATATTCGGTAACCGTAATGTACAAAACCGCATCATTGCCGAAAATCTGATGCAGTTTTTCCGGACGGACGGCGTGAATATCGGCGGCATTGGTCAAGCCGTTTTGTTTGAAGGTTTCCTCCACGACTGCGGCGGGGAAGACGTAATAGCCGGCTTCAGAAAGCGGCTCGGTGCTTGAAGCCAGTACACCCCATGTTCCGTTGACATCGGGCGATTCGTTCAGCGGCGGAACCACCAAAATTGAAGCCGGTTTGCTTTCCTTGAATGACGTGTAGTCGAAATCGGGCGCTTTTTGAACTTGGCAGGCAGACAGCGCCAACACGGCGGCAAGCCCTAAAATCAAAGGTTTCATCGCTTGCCTCCTTTACCGGTTTTCATCAGGAAGTCCATAAATACGCCCGATTCGGGAAACAGCCTTTTCTCTTCTTCAAACTGGCGGAACGCGCCCTCTTTGTCTCCCGAACGGGAAAGCAGCAGTCCCAGATGGGCGTGCGCACCCGGGGCGGCATTCATTTTTTTGTTGCCGGCTTCCACAAAGTATTTTTCCATCTTTTCGGTCTGCTTGCCCAACGAAGTGTCGTCGTTTTTCAAACCTTCATAGACGGTGTCGGGATAACCGCCGTAATAATACAGGGATTTTTGCCCGTTGCCGCCGCAGGCGGTCAGAGCCAAGACCGCCGCACACAGCGACAAACGGCTCAAGGTTTTCAGATTCATCATTTGTCCTTAACGGTTGGGTTGCCATGCGCCGTTGTCGACAGCCTGAACCAGATTGTTGACGGCTTCGCGGATTGCCAAGTCCAAAACTTTGCCGTTCAAAGTCGCATCGTAGCCGGAAGTACCGCCGAAACCGATGATTTCACGGTTGGAAAGTGCGTATTCGCCCGCGCCCTGTGTGGAATAGACGATTTCGGAAGTATTGACGTTGACGATATTCAGAGCCACTTTTGCGTAGGCGATTTGCGATTTGCCGCGACCCAAAATGCCGAAGAGCTGATGATCGCCGACATCTTTGCGTCCGAATTCGGTTACATCGCCGGTAACGACATAATCTGCGCCTTTCAGGTTCTGCGCTTTGCCGGAAATGCCGGATTCCTGTTTCAGCGCGCTAAGGTTGGTGCGGTTCAGTACGTTGAAGCGGTTGGTTTGTTGCAGATGCGTTACCAGGATGGTTTTTGCCTGGCTGCCCAAACGGTCTTCACCGTCGGAGAAAATACCTTTTTGGAAGCTGGAGCGGTTGTCGAATGTTCCAACGGAAATCGGGGTGCGAATACCGTGATATTGCGTATTGTAGGAGGCGACTTTTGCTACTTCGAGACTGCGTGAGGATTCGGTCGCACAGCCGGTCAGTGAAACGGCAGCGGCGGCAAAAGCGATGGCGGTGGAAATTTTCTTCATGAAACCTACTCCAAAATTGTTAGAGGAATAAAGAGGTTGTTATTATTATTTGCATGTAATTTTTAGTCAAGGTGTTTTTTGTCTGCCGGGGTGTCGAAAGATTTTCCTGTGTCGGCATATTGGCGGATATGGCGTGTTTTTTGATGCCGTCTGAAAAGGAGGGCGGGTGTGGAACCTGCCCTTTGATTGCAGGGCACATGGGGCGCGATTATCTACCGCCCGTTCTGCATTGCTTCCATGACGGTTAGCTAGGTTGCCTGAAAAACAAGGCCGTCTGAAACAGGCGGCTTTCCCTGCACCTGAAAAGGCGTGTTTCTGCCGCCGGCAGGCGGTTTTTTTGTTCTATGAAGAATAAAACCTTTACCGATCACGATATTCGGGTAACAATTAGCGGCATCATCAAGGAGATTTGGGGTGGCGGTGTCGCATCAAACCGCCCCGAGAACATTACTCCGGAAGTGGCTGCCGTAGTAAGCGATGCGGTAAACCAAATCAAAACCTGCTCCAAGCGTCTGTTGGCAGTAGATATTACCTATAACTTTCTCTATACTGCTCCCGGTACGATTTGGGAAGTGATTGAGGGTATGGCTGCCGATATGATTGCAAACCTATGCTATGATGATAAGCGCAATCCGCTTGCCACCTATATCGGTTGGATCAGGGTGCTGCGCGGCCGGCGGCAGTATGCCGCCTGCGTGAATACCGCCGCACTCAACTACCGCTCGCGTTTGGAGCTGGCTTTTCTCGATCTTTGATTCGTCCGGGAGGGGGTATGTTGGACAGGCTGAAACATATTTGGATGCTGTATCGCAAACCGGTGCTTTTGTATGTTGTTACCGTCATCATCTATATTTTGCTTGACGGGCCGACCACTGAGGGCAGCCGAACGCCTATGCCCCCTATGAACGCTTGGGAAAAATTCCTGTTTATGGCAGCCGGCGTCAGCGGATTTGTCTGCCGCCTGTGGATAATACTGATTGCCCTGTCCGAGCATTACAGGGACAAGAATTGGTAAATGCGTCCCTTGTTCGTCATTACTTGCAAAACCTTTTAAGGCAGCCTGAAACCGTCCAAACCGGCTTTCAGGCTGCTTTTACTTTATCCCTTAGAAAGGAAGCCCTATGGCAAAACAAAAAGTGCAGGCTGCTTAAAGTTTCTGCGAAGCTAAAAACAAGGCTGTCTGTTTTCAGACGGCCTCCCCACCTACCCGCATCTGCGGGTTTTTTTACTTGGAGCATTTAAAATGGATAGAGCCATACAAGAATCTTATGTTAAAATCCTAAATGTACTGTTTGAAGGCGCAGTCCGCGCCCGGCCGGATCAAATTACAGAAGAAGTAGTCGGTATGGCCGATCAGATGTTCTCCGAAATCGGCGCATGCCATGAGCGTTTGAAACCGCTGGCCGTACTGGCTGAAGGCATTGCCGGCAGCGTTATGGAACAGCTTCCGGACGAGCTGGCCCTGCTTTTCGGCAACGTGCCGTTTGATGAATACCTGCTCGGCAAAGGCATAGATGTAACCGCTAAGGAAATCAAACGATTGGGGTTTAATAAAGCAGTCGGCCTTAACAACGCGCTCAAAGTATTGAAGGCTTTTATTAAAAGCTGGATTAAATACAGCGCGGCAGACCGAAAATTAAGAATGTGTATTGTTACGGCACAAGCCCGTTGGCGTTCAAAAGTCGAAATCGAACTGCTGGGCTTGTAACCGCAGGGGGGGCAGGTATGAGGGGTAAGTGGACTCTGCTGTTTTTGCATTGGATATGGGAAAAAGTGGTACCGGAAAGCATCCGCAACAGCAAGCCGGCGCGGTGGGTAGCCAACCATAGAAAGCTCACTATCTGGGTAATTGTGACAGTATGGATCAACTTCTTCCCCGCTACTTACGAATACGACATTATTCCTGAAGGGAGATACAGCCATTGGCATGTCGATCATCCGTTGTATCCCTATACCCGATTTCTGCTTCCCCTTATTCTCGGTGCGGTTTTTCTTTTCATTCCGCCCGATCCGCCCGAAAAGAAATAGTAACCTGCATATAAGCAGCCTGAAATCTTTCAGGCTGCTTTTTTATTGGAGAACCCAAATGGCAAAACAAAAAGGAGATTTAGAGGTAAACGATTTCGCCGCTCCGCCCTTTGCTTTCGGAACTTGCCCACCAGACAAATTGCGGGAGTACGTCCCCGTAGCTTTTGCGTTCGCTTCTGGCTTCGCCCGGATGGGATTTGATGCGTTGCGGGGAATTGATGGGGCCGGGGACGAGGACGTTGGCGCGCAGGTTGCCGAAGCGTTCCCATTCGTCGGCGGCGACTTTGCACAGGTAGTTCAATGCGGCTTTGGACGCGCCGAAGCCGCCCCAGTAGGCTTTGGGTGTTTCGCCGTGGCTTTCGCCGACGAAGATGACGGACGCGTCGGGCGACTGCTTCAGCAGCGGGAACAGGGCGCGGGTCAGTCCCATCGGGGCGACGGTGTTGATGCGGTATTGGTTGACCCATTCGGCGACGGTTTGGAAATCTAGCGGCGAGAGGGCGTAAAAATAGCCGGCGCAGTGGACGATGCCGTCCAGTTTGCCTTGCGTGGCTTCGGCAATAGTGGCGGCGAAATGTTCAAATTCTTTTTCTTCCGCGCTAATAAGGTCAAAGCAGATGGCGAATGGTTCGGGGTATCCGGCTTCGACAATCGCGTCATACACTTTTTCCAGTTTTTTCTGATGGCGTGCCACCAGAATCACGGTCGCCCCCTCGGCGGCGTAGGCTTTGGAGACCTGTTCGCCCAGCCCTTGTGATGCGCCGGTAACTAAGATGGTTTTGTCGGTCAGTGTCGCCATACTTTTTCCTTTTTGGTGGTCGGTCGGGGGTATTTTAGCGTTTTGCCGCACCTTGTAAAGCGTCCCGATGCCGGCCGGTGTTTTCAGACGGCATCGCTCAGGCTTTGCAGGCAGGCTTCCGCCGATGCGAAACCTGATTGTACGGCGGCTTCGAGTGTGGCGGGGTAGTGCGGGTGGAGGTAGTCGCCGGCGGGGAAGATGCGGTGCCAGTGCAGCCACGACAAATCCGGCGGCGGGGCATCGGCTGCGGTTGTGGCACGTTTTTCGGTAATGACGCGCACGGCTTCGGGTTCGCCCAAATGCGGAAGGATGCGTTTGAGGTCGGCGTGGACTTTGTCCGCCCACGCCCGGTTTGCAAACGCGCCGACGCGGTCGGAAACGCTGATGACGGCGGAGACTTCGTTTTCCGGCAAGCCGAGCCTGCCCCGGCAAAGCAGCCATTGTGCCGTGCCGTCGGCAAGTCCGGTCAGCGGGGCGGGCAGGCGGACGGGTTCGGTATAGCGCAGATAGACGGTGGTGATGGCGTGATAGCGAAGGTTCTGATATGCCGTCTGAACGTGTTCGGGCGTGCCTTCGGGCAGGAGCGCGGCAGCGTGGTAGGGCGCGGTGGCAAGTATGGCGGCATCGAAGGCTTCGCCGTTGACGAGCACTTTCCCGTTCGGGAGGGTGTTCAGACGGCATACGCGCGTTTCGAGGCGGATGTCCGCGCCGAGCCGTTGAAGCTCCGCCAAGGCGGGTTCGGCGACGATTGCACCCAAATCCTGTTTGGGTAGGAGATAGTCGCTGCCGGATTTTTTCGTCAGCACGCCGTCGGACAAAACGTTGCACAACACGCGCAGGCTTGCGGTTTCCAAAGGCGTGTTGAGCGCGCCCCAAACCAAGGGCTGCCAAAACTGCATCACGGCGGCACGCGGCACGTTCCGCTGTTTCAGCCATTGCGCCACTGTCGTGTCGGGCTGTCCGAGGTGTGCGGACTTCTGCAAATCGGACATATCGGCAAGCAGTTTGGCTTTGAATGCGGACGGTACGCGCCGGGCAAGCAGCACGCCGCCCAAAATATGCAGCGGTGCGGGCAGGGGGAGGGCGCGGAACTGCAAACCGCCGTGCATATGCCAGTGCAGCGGTACGCGCAAAAAGGCGGCACGGGGGTCTGAACCGATGGTTTTCATCAGGCGCAACACGCCCCGGTATGCGCCGAGTAAAATGTGCTGCCCGTTGTCCAAAAAACCGAAACCGTCGGTATTTCCGGTCAGTGTGCGCGCCCTGCCGCCCGCCTGCCGGCCGGCTTCAAACAGGGTAATGTCGGCGTGCCGCGCCAAGGTAACGGCGGCGGACAAGCCGGCCCAGCCTGCGCCGATGACGGCGATTTTCGGGCGCGGATGCGGCGTGTTCATCATTTATTCCTCCAATGGTTGAAACCCCGTTTTTCGGGGCGGCGGGGGTTGGGTTTTCCTGAAGGGCGGTATGCGCCTTATGCCCGTTCCGGCGTGCCGGGGCGCGGTTTGAATCCGAATAACCAGGTTTTCAGGGCAATGCGTTTTTTGCGCGGCGAAGGGAGGGCGATTTTGTATTTGAGGACGTTTTGCGCGCCGTCCCGGTCGATTTCGTTCAACAGCGCGTAATAAACCGCCGCCATAACCAGTCCGACTTTTTGGGCTTTTTTATCGGCAGCCGGCAGCAGCGATACGGCTTCGCAGTAGGTTTCACGGGCGCGTTTGATTTGGAACGCCATCAATTCGGCAAAATTGCCCGTCGGGCTGCATTGCAAAATCACGCTTGCGGGTACGTCAAACCGCCGCATTTCCTCCATCGGCAGGTAAATCCGTCCCCTGCGCGCGTCTTCGCCGACATCGCGGATGATGTTGGTCAGTTGCAGCGCAAGTCCCATCTTGTCGGCGTATTCCAGTGTTTTGCCGTCTGAAAACCCCAAAATCCGCGCAATCAGGCAGCCGACTACACCTGCAACACGGCGGCAGTACAGTTTCAATTCTTCAAAACTGCCGTAACGCGCCCGAACCAAATCCATCTGCATCCCGTCGATTAAGGCTTCCAGTTCATATTTCGGCAGCTTGAAGGTTTCCTTAACCTGCCGCAAGGCCTGATTGACGGGGTGTTCCGGCATCGCGCCGCCGAATACCTTGTCCAAATCGCCGCGCCACCAGTTCAATGTCGCCTGTGCAACATCGGGGTTGGAACATTCGTCAACCACATCGTCCAATTCGCGGCAAAAAGCATATAAAACCGTTACCGCATCCCGTTTTTCCTGAGTCAGGAAACGGAAGCCCGACAAAAAACTGGAGCGGCTTTCTTCTGCTTTTTGACGGCAATAGTCGAGTCCTTTCACGATTTATATTCCTAATGATGGGCGGGAAAGGCGGATTTTATCGGCATTTGGCGGTAGAGGGCAATTTCGGCGGCACGGCCCAATCCTTAGCGGTTTGCTCAACTATCGGCGCAAATTCTGTTAAAATGCCGTTTTCCTTCCTTTACACACCGCACCGACAGGCAGAATTTATGGCTCTTTTGCAGATTTCAGAACCGGGTATGTCCGCCGCCCCGCACCGGCACCGTTTGGCGGCAGGCATCGATTTGGGTACGACCAACAGCCTGGTCGCCACCGTCCGCAGCGGCAGTGCCGCCTGCCTGCCCGATGCCGAAGGGCGCGTTACCCTGCCTTCCGTCGTCCGCTATCTGGAAAACGGCGGCATTGAAGTCGGCAAAACCGCCCTGTCCGCCCAAAAAACCGACCCGCTGAACACCGTCAGCTCCGCCAAACGCCTTATCGGGCGGACGCTTGCCGATCTGCATCAAAACACGCATTACCTACCTTACCGTTTCGGCGACAATCAACGCGTTATAGAACTGCATACGCGGCAGGGGGTAAAAACGCCTGTCGAAGTGTCGGCGGAAATCCTCAAAACCCTTAAATCGCGCGCCGAAGAAACCTTGGGCGGCGATTTGGTCGGCGTGGTGATTACCGTCCCCGCCTATTTCGACGACGCGCAACGCCAAGCCACCAAAGATGCCGCGCGTCTGGCGGGTTTGAACGTATTGCGCCTGCTCAACGAACCTACCGCCGCCGCAATCGCCTACGGGCTGGACAACGCCTCGGAAGGCACGTTTGTCGTGTACGACTTGGGCGGCGGCACATTCGACGTATCCGTATTGCAACTGACCAAAGGGCTGTTTGAAGTCAAAGCCACCGGCGGCAACAGCGCGTTGGGCGGCGACGATTTCGACCATCGTTTGTTCTGCTATCTGCTCGAACAAAACGGACTCTCCCAACTCAACGAACAAGACAGCCAACTCCTGCTCTCGCTCGTCCGCGCCGCCAAAGAACAATTGACCACGCAAACTGAAGCGCGCATTCAGGCGACGCTTTCAGACGGCATGGCAATCGACACAAGCATCAGTCGCGCCGAGTTCCACAACCTGACGCAGCATTTGGTGATGAAAACGCTCGAACCGGTCAAACAGGCGTTGAAAGACGCGGGCGTAACCAAGGCGGATGTCAAAGGCGTGATTATGGTCGGCGGTTCGACCCGTATGCTGCACGTCCAACAAGCGGTCGCCACCTTCTTCGGACAAACCCCGTTGAACAACCTCAACCCCGACGAAGTCGTCGCACTCGGTGCCGCCATACAGGCAAACGTCCTCGCAGGCAACAAAGCCGACGGCGAATGGCTGCTGCTGGATGTTACGCCCTTGTCGCTCGGTTTGGAAACCTACGGCGGCTTGGCGGAAAAAATCATCCCGCGCAATTCCACCATCCCCACCGCGCGCGCGCAGGACTTTACCACCTTCAAAGACGGTCAGACCGCAATGACGATACACGTCGTACAAGGCGAGCGCGAGCTCGTTTCCGACTGCCGCAGCCTTGCCAAATTTACCCTGCGCGGCATTCCGCCTATGGCGGCGGGTGCGGCGCGTATCCGCGTAACCTTCCAAATCGATGCCGACGGTTTGCTGTCCGTTTCCGCCCAAGAACAAAGCACCGGCGTACAGGCGCAAATCGAAGTCAAACCTTCCTACGGCTTGGACGACGACACCATCACCCAAATGCTCAAAGACAGCATGAGCAACGCCGCCGAAGACATGGCGGCACGTGCCCGAGCCGAAGCCGTGGTCGAAGCCGAAAGCCTGACCGATGCCGTCAACGCCGCCCTCGAGTTGGACAGCGATTTGCTGGAAGCCGAAGAATTGCAACAGATTCGGCAAGACATCGCCGATTTGCGAGGCCGTCTGAAAGACGGTAAAGCCGAAGACATCCGCACCGCCGTCGCCAAACTCAGCCGCAGCACCGACAACTTCGCCGCCAAACGCATGAACCGCAACATCCAACGCGCGCTGACAGGCCAGAGTGTCGATAATATTTGATACTTAAACGGTTTCAGACGGCATAGATATAACCTGATGCCGTCTGAATGCTCGAAAACACTTGAAAAACATCGATATGGAAAAGTCAGGCATTGTCTATTCGATGAAAACCGTCATCAAGGGCGTGTATAGTGAATTAAATTTAAACCGGTACAGCGTTGGCTTGCCTTGCCGTACTATTTGTACTGTCTGCGGCTCGCCGCCTTGTCCTGATTTTTGTTAATTCACTATATAAAATCGGCATTTCGGACGTAAGCAATTTTGAAGGCAGGATGCGCCATTTGGAAAACAACGGCTATGCGAACGTTGCCGGATTGGAACGCATCCTCGCCGTCAAAACCGACAATTACAAAGAAAAAGAAAACCTGCTCCATGAAATTTTCAGCAAAAGCAGGATCGGCGATACCGAATTGTTCGCCGTGGACGAAAACCTTGTGAAACGTTTGTTTTTATCGCTTCGCGGCGAAATCGTGTTTCCGAAAAACGAAACGGCGGAATCGGAATTTGAAAAAAGCGTCCACGAACGCAGGCAGGAAGGGAATGCCGGGTCCGGCCGCAAACAACTGCTTGATTTGGTACGGCGCGGACACCGTGCATATCCTTACGCGCTGCCCCGGCTTTTGGCGGGTGCGGCATCCTACAAGCCGAAAAAATCGAAAATCTGCCTTTTTAAAGAAGCATATTTCCGCAAAAACGGCAGGAGGCTGACGGACGAAATTGCAGACGGCATCCATATTTACACCTGTTTTTCGCGGGCGGATTTGGAAAAAGCCTATTTCGAATATTTGGAACTTTTCAAATCCGAATCGGATGCCGAAGGCAGAAAACCGCGGTAAGGCGCAAACAGATACCGTACACGTTGAGGAGCAGTATGATGGGCGATCCAGTCATTTATTATGTAGAACAAGCAGACGAACCGGTAAACCGTGCCGGCGAACGCGCCCGTAAAACATTCAAATATTTCTGGCGCGAGCTTTTTTGGGAACGCCGCCGCATTATTCCCGCCTTGGATTTTGCCATGGTCAAAGTCCCTTTTTTCCAAGACGGCGAAGACGGCGAAATTTGCGAACATATGTGGATCGACGATATTTATTTTGACGGTCTTTACATTTATGGTGTGCTGAACAATGAACCCGGCGAACTGACCAATGTCGAACAAGGCGAAAGCGTTTGCGTTCCGGTTGACGACATCAGCGACTGGATGTTCGTGTGCAACGGCATCCCCTACGGCGGCTTTACCGTACAGGCAATGCGCGGACAGATGACGGAAGAGGAGCGCGCCGAACACGATGCCGCTTGGGGAATCGATTTCGGCGATCCCGGGCAGATATTGCTGGTGTATGAAGAAAAAGAACATCCCGAAAATCTGGAAGAGCATCCGATGTGCCGGAACTGTATTGACGATTTTCGGCAACAGTTGTCCCAAAATCCGGATTTTCTGCATGAGCAGGACGAAGACGGCTATACGCCGCTTCATCATGAAGCCATCGCAGGAAATGCACTTATGGTTCAAGCCATGCTTGAATACGGCGCAAATCCTGCCTCAACGACATCGGAAGGCTATACCGCCCTTGATTTTGCCCGCCTGACGGGCTGGCAAAATGTTGCCGACCTGCTCGAACCGCGACATTAGGCAGACAGTTTTCCGAAAAACGGACACAAACACTTTTTACAGAAAGACAATAAAAATGCCCAAAATCACCGTACTTCCACACACGACATTATGCCCCGAAGGCGCGGTTATCGACGACGCGCCGGAAGGCAAAACCGTCCTCGACGTACTGCTCGACCACGACATCGAAGTCGATCACGCCTGCGAAAAATCCTGCGCCTGCACCACCTGCCACGTCATCATCCGCAAAGGTTTCGACAGTTTGGAAGAACCGACCGAATTGGAAGAAGACCTGCTCGACCAAGCATGGGGTTTGGAAGCCGATTCGCGCCTGAGTTGTCAGGCGGTTGTCGCCGGCGAGGATTTGATTGTGGAAATCCCCAAATACACCATCAACCACGCGCGAGAAGAACACTGAAAACAGGCCGTCTGAAGCCGGCGCGCTTCAGACGGCATTGTTGCGCGGATAAGGCGCAATCGCCCGAAAACAGGCGTTCGTACAGGCGGAACTTTCGATTCTATAGTGAATTAAATTTAAATCAGGACAAGGCGGCGAGCCGCAGACAGTACAAATAGTACGGTAAGGCGAGCCAACGCTGTACCGGTTTAAATTTAATTCACTATATATTGATTTTTATCGGTTTTCTGACGGAATTCCGAGACGGATTACTCAGACGCGATGCACGGGTATTTATCGGTTTTGCAGCCGGAAAAACCGCCGGCGGGTTACTTTCAGGGCGGCGGTCGGGCGGTATGCCGGATAGCGTTCCACTTTCGCTTCTATATTGATTTTGATTGGTTTTCTGACGGAACGACCCGATGCGGCATCCGGGACGGCTTGTGTTTCTTCCTGCCCGCCTGCCGGATATTCCTGTACTTGCACGAAACCGAAAGAGGTGGCGGCGCGGCGGACAAGCTCGAGATAGCGTCCTTCAAGCTCAGGGCAGGCGGCGGACACGCTTTCTGCCGTAACCGTGAAGCCGCCGCCCGACCCGGCAAGGCGTTCCGCAATCTGCGTGTAGATGCGCCAACGTTGGGCGCGCAACATTGCCGCATCGCAACCGGCAGCCGCTTTATCCAAGGCAATCAGGCCGCGCCTGCTCCGGTAGTGAAGGCAAACTGTTACTCTGGAGAGGATATGCTGCCCGTCCAATATTTGATACAGTTTGCGTATCAGCAAAATCAGGCGGTCAAACTCCTCCATCTCCGACAGGGGGTCGGGATGGTCGGAAGCGGTATAAACCAGTTTGGACAATTTTGCGGCAAACATATTGTTCATCAATCTTCCTTGTCGGTTGAAACCCCGCCCTTCAGGGCGGTAGAATCAGATTTGTTTGGGAGGGACAACTCCTCCCAGATTGGGACGGCACATAGGCTGGTGCTTGATGTGTTGTCCGGCGAGTTGAAACATTCAGCCATCCTCAAAGGGCGGCAGTTTTGCAGAAACATATTCTACACGGCTTCAATGCCGGACGATAAAAGGAAATTCATATGAAATGGACCGATACCCGGCGTATCGCCGAAGAACTCTACGACCTGCACGGCGAAACCATCGATCCCAAAACCGTGCGCTTTACCCAACTGCGCGACCTGATTATGGCATTGCCCGAATTTGACGACGACCCCGCCCGTTGCGGCGAACGCATCCTCGAGGCCGTGCAGCAGGCATGGATAGACGAGGCAGAATAAGTTTCGGGAATGCCGTCTGAAATGCGGCGGTACGCGGTTCGTGCTTCTGTTTGCAGCGGGAACGGTTTTACCAGTCTCCTTTTTTCATCTTGTCCAGTTGGCGGCGGTCGCGCTTGGTCGGTCTGCCGTCGGGATGGGCGGAAGTGATGCGGCTGAATTGGTCGAGCTGTTTGCGCTCTTCCCTCAATGCTGCCGTTTTCGCGTCTTCTTCATACAGAAGCCGCGCCTCGGATGCCGGGCGGCGTTGGTGGTTCAAACCTTTAACCTTGATTTTATAGGGAAGGGAATTAAGCGTCAGGTCGATAGTATCGCCGATGTCTATGGTTTTACTGTTTTTGACCTTCGAGCCGTTTACTTGAATCCTACCCAGTTCGATGTGCTTTTGCGCAAGGGAACGGGTCTTGAAAAAACGTGCTGCCCAAAGCCATTTGTCCAGCCGCATGGCGGAAGAATCGTGCTTGTCTTTCATACGATTTTGTTTGAAATAATTGAATTTGTTTCGAGTTTAGCATAAGATACGCCGCCTTATAACTAGTATATATACACTAATCCTCCTGTTTCCCATGCTGTCCGAACACAAAAAGAGGGTGTGGAAAAGCCGTTTTGGACAATAAATTAACTGCGGAATATGCACAAATAGCGTATGATAGCGGCAGAATCTGTTGATGAGAGCTTCATTTTATGAAACCTGTTTTTTTGGATTTTGAACAACCCATAGCCGAACTGACCAACAAAATCGATGAGCTGCGTTTCGTCCAAGACGAGTCTGCCGTCGATATTTCGGACGAAATACACCGTTTGCAGAAAAAAAGCAACGACCTGACCAAATCGATTTTCAGCAAACTTACGCCCGCCCAGGTTTCACAGGTTTCCCGGCATCCGCAGCGTCCCTATACTTTGGATTACATTGATGCGCTGTTTACCGATTTTGAAGAGCTGCACGGCGACCGCCATTTTGCCGACGATCATGCGATTGTCGGCGGATTGGCACGTTTCAACGGACAAAGCGTGATGGTCGTCGGGCATCAGAAAGGGCGCGACACCAAAGAAAAAATCCGCCGCAACTTCGGTATGCCCCGTCCTGAAGGCTACCGCAAAGCCCTGCGCCTGATGAAGACGGCAGAAAAATTCGGCTTGCCCGTCATGACCTTTATCGATACGCCGGGCGCGTATCCGGGCATCGGCGCGGAAGAACGCGGGCAGTCGGAAGCCATCGGCAAAAACCTGTACGAACTGACACGCCTGCGCGTTCCCGTTTTGTGTACCGTCATCGGCGAAGGCGGTTCGGGCGGCGCATTGGCGGTTGCTGTAGGCGATTACGTCAATATGCTGCAATATTCGACCTATTCCGTTATTTCCCCCGAAGGCTGCGCGTCTATTTTGTGGAAAACCGCCGAAAAGGCGGCTGATGCGGCACAGGCTTTGGGTATTACTGCCGACCGCCTGCAAAAGCTGGACTTGGTCGATACCGTCATCAAAGAACCATTGGGCGGCGCGCATCGGGATTTCGGGCAAACCATGAAAAACGTGAAAACCGTTTTGGAAAAACAACTGCACGAAGCGCAAAGTATGCCGCTCGCCGATCTGCTTTCACGCCGTTTCGACCGCATTATGGCTTACGGCAAATTTTCGGAACAATAATTCGGGTAGAACAAGCAGCAAGCAGTTTGTCTGAAACTGCTTGCTTTTTCTTTATCGGGACGGAGCCGTGCTGACTTTAGATGCGTTTGAGCAATGCTTGAGGGATTGTTTTCCTCAAGGTCTGAATGGAAAAAAAACAGCAGTGGCATTAAGCGGCGGATTGGATTCCGTCGTTTTGCTGCATCTGCTTGTCCGCGCCGGGAAACGGGCAGGATTTGTGCCGGAGGCATTGCACATCCATCACGGCTTGAGCCCCCGTGCCGACGATTGGGCGGATTTCTGCCAAAACTATTGCGATATGCTCGGGGTGGGGCTGGAAACGGTTAAAGTCTGCGTGGAAAAAAACGGTTTGGGCATCGAGGCGGCGGCGCGGCAAAAGCGGTATGCCGCGTTTGCCGAAAAAGGCTTTGACGTTTTGGCGTTGGCGCACCACAGGGACGATCAAATCGAAACCTTTATGCTGGCGGTCGCGCGCGGCGGCGGTTTGCGCGCTTTGGCGGCTATGCCCGCCGTCCGTCCTTTTGGGGAAAACGGCATCATCTGGCGGCCTTTGCTGCCTTTTTCACGGCAAGATGTGCAGGATTATGCAAAAAAACACTGTTTGCCGAATATCGAGGACGAAAGCAATAGCGATACGGCTTATTTGCGAAACCGCTTCCGACACCGTATTTTGCCCGAACTCTCGGCGCAGATTCCCCATTTCGGGCGGCATGTGCTGAACAATGTCCGCGCTTTGCAGGAAGATTTGGCTTTGCTGGACGAGGTCGTCGTTCAGGACTGCCGTTGGGTCTGTGAGGAAGGCAGTTTCGATACGGTGCGTTGGCAGGCATTTTCCCCGCGCCGGAAAACCCATATTTTGCGGCATTTTCTGAAGGAAAACGGCATCACCGTGCCGAATCAGAATGCCCTTGCCGACATTGCCCGCGTTTTGACGGAGGCGAAGACAGGCCGATGGACGCTGTCCGGTTTTGAGCTGCATCATTATGCGGACAGGCTGTTTGTGTTCCGATTGGAAAAAACGGATAAATTGCGGTTTTTGAAAGACAGGCAGGTAAGCGGAAATTTAAGGGAAATATTGACGGATCAGGGATTTGTTTTAAAACGCCATCCGTTCGGGCTTCCCGGGCATCTTTTGGAACAGGACGGGATTTTGAGGACGGTAGCGGCATCGGATACGTTGACCGTGGGCGGCATCCATAAAAATGTGAAAAAAATCCTTCAGGGGAAACGGGTTTTGCCTGCCCTGCGCCCAATCTGGCCGCTTGTTGCCGACAGCGGAAACCGTCCATTGGCGTTGGCAAACTGTTGTGCGGATTTTCAAATCTCGGTTTCAGACGGCATTTTGCCCGTCCATCCTGACTTTCCCATTTTATTTTGATAATATCGCAAACAGATTTCGGCGGCGTTCAGTCGGGTATTGTCCGGTTGCATATTTCTAAAAGGCTTGTGAAGTGAAACACATCAGTTCGACCAATAATGAACACATCAGACACCTGCACCGCCTGTTGTCGCAAGGAAAGTTCAGGCGGCAGTATGCCCAAACCGTTTTGGAGGGCGTCCACCTGCTTCAGGTTTTCCTGCAATCCGGCAGAAAGCCGGTCGGGGTATATATTCCCGAAGCTAAAATGCCGTCTGAAGAAGTCCGTAAATTGACGGCGGTTTTGCCGGAAGACAGGATTTTTTCCGTTTCAGACGGCATATTGAAAAAAATCAGCAGCTTGACTTGTGCGGATGATGTGCTTGCGCTGATTGATATCCCATTGGGCGGAATCTTGCCGGACAAAGGCGACTGTGTGGTTTTGGACGGCGTGCAAGACCCGGGCAATGTCGGCACGGTGTTGCGGAGCGCGGCGGCGGCAGGAATCGGCGCGGTCGTTTTGGGCAAGGGTTCTGCGGATGTTTGGTCGCCCAAGGTATTACGTGCGGGTATGGGCGCGCATTTCTTGTTGGACATTTATTCGCAGGCGGATTTGGAAATATGGTTGGCGCGCTATAAAGGCCGTGTGTTTGCCACCGCGTTGCGTGAGGAAAAGCAGGCGGTTCTGTATGGCGAAGATTTGTGCGAACCGACAGCCTGGGTGTTTGGCAACGAAGGCGCGGGGGTCGGTAAAGCAGTTTTAGACAGGGCGGACAAGTGTGTCAGGATTCCGATGCACGATGCAACCGAGTCTTTAAATGTCGCGATGGCGGCGACAGTTTGCCTGTTTGAACAGATGCGCCAACGGGCGGCGTATTAAGGAAAAGAAATGCCGTCTGAAAAAATTTATTACGGCGTATTGATTTTCTTATGTATCGCTTCTATGCTGCTATCGCCGTTTTTTTATGGCGGCGTTTTGAAGCCCAAGAAGGCGGCATTGCGGAAGGATGGGCAGTGGAAACTCATCTTATTGTCTAATGCCGTGGCGGCGGCGGTTTTGTTTTGGATATGGTGGAAATGGTTTTGATAGATATTGCTCAAAATTGGGTTAATGGAATCTTAACAAATAAAGAATTTGGTAAAAAAGTTTGTGAAATCCACGGGTTAAAGTTTACTAGAAAACAAAACAGCTATTAACCAAATAGATTGTTTGTTGGTAAATACGGAAGATTTACGGCGTTATTGGGTATCTGTAATATGTAATGCTAGTTTTATGAGCGGTGGGTATAAATTTGTGAATTGGTTAAAGTGTGAGGACACTATGAAAAATTGCGAATTTTTTTATGATCCGACAAGAGTAATCTATGATAGTGGCGCAGATTACTTAACCAGAGAAAAACATAGATTAGTCGTAATCGCAAATAGTGCTTGGGGGCTATTGCTTAATTTATCTTGTTATTATGATGAGATATTAGAAAAGCGAAAAATACCATTTGGCAAACAGGAAATTGATGACGATATGGACAAAGTATCCGCTCTTAAGCGGAAGTTTAAAGACATTTCTGAAATCAAAGTAGGAGATGATTGGGAATACCCATTCAATTATGAGCAGGGAATGAAAGAATTAGATGAAGTTCTATTGAAATACATTCCTTTTTTTGAAGAAGAACAATAAAGGAGTTTAATATGCGCGTATCTAAAATGATTGGAAGTATCTTGCTTGTTGCAGCGGTTCAGACCGTATTTTCGGCAAATGTTTACGAGTGTCGCCATAATGGTAAAACCAGTTACAGCCAAACTCCGGGAAAACATTGTACCAATAGGGGTTTGGGGCGTGATCAGGTATACAGTTCGGTTAGGCCGGCAGTAAAAGACAGGGCGGAAAACACAGGGGCTGATGACAATTTGGATATGAGGAAGGACGAACACGTCCAAAATCCGAAAGAGAATACGCATAAGGATGCTTCGAATACCGGTGCAAAGACGCATTGATTGAAACCGAATCAGCCATGACGGTGTTGAACAATAGAATTTGAACGATTAGGGAACTCTGATGAAACACATCCACATTATCGGTATCGGCGGCACGTTTATGGGCGGGATTGCCGCTATTGCCAAAGAAGCGGGGTTCAAAGTCAGTGGTTGCGACGCGAAGATGTATCCGCCGATGAGCACCCAGCTCGAAGCCTTGGGCATAGGCGTACACGAAGGCTTCGATGCGGCGCAGTTGGACGAATTTCAAGCCGATATTTACGTTATCGGCAATGTTGCCAAGCGCGGGACGGATGTGGTCGAAGCCATTTTGAACCGAGGTCTGCCTTATATTTCCGGCCCGCAATGGCTGGCTGAAAACGTGCTGCACAGCCGCTGGGTGCTTGCCGTTGCCGGGACGCACGGCAAAACGACCACTGCGTCTATGCTCGCGTGGGTTTTGGAATATGCCGGACTCGCGCCGGGCTTCCTCATCGGCGGCATCCCGGAAAATTTCGGCGTTTCCGCCCGCCTGCCGCAAACGCCGCGCCAAGACCCGGGCAGCCAATCGCCGTTTTTCGTTATCGAAGCCGACGAATACGACACCGCCTTTTTCGACAAACGCTCCAAATTCGTGCATTACCGTCCGCGTACCGCCGTGTTGAACAATTTGGAATTCGACCACGCCGACATTTTTGCCGACTTGGGCGCGATACAGACCCAGTTCCACCACCTCGTGCGCACCGTGCCGTCTGAAGGCTTAATCGTCTGCAACGGACAGCAGCAAAGCCTGCAAGACACTTTAGACAAAGGCTGCTGGACACCGGTGGAAAAATTCGGCACCGAACACGGCTGGCAGGTCGGCGAGGTCAATGTCGACGGCTCGTTTGACGTATGCCATCACAGCGAAACGGTCGGACATGTCGCTTGGGAACTGATGGGCGGACACAATCGCATGAACGCGCTCGCCGTCATTGCCGCCGCACGTCATGCCGGAGTCGGCGTTCAGACGGCCTGCGAAGCCTTGGGCGCGTTTAAAAACGTCAAACGCCGTATGGAAATCAAAGGCACGGTAAACGGCATCACTGTTTACGACGACTTCGCCCACCATCCGACTGCCATCGAAACCACCATCGAAGGCCTGCGTCAGCGCGTCGGGAACGCCCGCATCCTTGCCGTCCTCGAGCCGCGTTCCAACACCATGAAACTCGGTACCATGAAAGCCGCCTTACCCGAAAGTCTCAAAGGTGCCGACCAAGTGTTCTGCTACTCCGGCGGCGTGAACTGGGACGTTGCCGAAGCCCTCGAGCCTTTGGGCGGCAGGCTGCACGTCGGCAAGGATTTCGATGCCTTCGTTGCCGAAATTGTGAAAAACGCCCGAACCGGCGACCATATTTTGGTGATGAGCAACGGCGGTTTCGGCGGAATACACACCAAACTGCTGGACGCTTTGAGATAGCCCGGGCAATGCCGTCTGAAAGCCCTTCAGACGGCATTGCCCGGCTGCGGCGGCACAAAGGCGGAAAAACCGTTTGCCCCGTATTTTCAAACGCGTTACACTTGCCGCCGCTGTTTTCAGCCATTTGATTACCCGCAACCGCCGTCATTGCGCCGGCGGTTTGCCTGTCAGCGTCATTGCGCCGCTGTAAATACGAAAGAACACATTATGACCGTATCCCCCGTCGCCTTGCGCCGTAAGACCGAGCGAAAGCCTCATCCCACCGCGCGCTATTGGAAAAAATGCGATGTCGAGGCACTTTTCGGACTGCCGTTTTTAGAACTCGTCTATCAGGCGGCAGAAGTCCACCGCCAAAATTTCAACCCGCGCGAAATCCAGCTTTCCACGCTGTTGTCGATCAAAACCGGCGGCTGTCCCGAAGATTGCGCCTACTGTCCGCAATCGGCGCACCACAATACCAATCTGGGCAAAGAGCAGATGATGGATGTGGATGAAATCGTCGAAAAAGCCAAAATTGCCAAATCGCGCGGTGCCAGCCGTTTCTGCATGGGTGCGGCATGGCGCGGCCCCAAACCTAAAGACGTGGAAACGGTTTCCGCAATCATCAAAGCCGTCAAGGGATTGGGCATGGAAACCTGCGGTACCTTCGGTATGCTCGAAGACGGCATGGCGGAAGACTTTAAAGAGGCAGGCTTGGATTATTACAACCATAACCTTGATACCGATCCGGAACGCTATAACGACATCATCCATACCCGTAAACACGAAGACCGTATGGATACCTTGGGCAAAGTCCGCAACGCCGGTTTGAAAATCTGCTGCGGCGGCATCGTCGGTATGAACGAAACTCGTGCCGAGCGTGCAGGACTGATTGCTAGTCTAGCCAATCTCGACCCGCAGCCCGAAAGCGTGCCGATTAATCAGTTGGTTAAAGTGGAAGGCACGCCGCTGGCTGATGCCGAAGATTTGGACTGGACGGAATTTGTCCGTACGATTGCCGTAGCGCGGATTACCATGCCGCAAAGTTATGTCCGCCTCTCGGCAGGGCGCAGCAATATGCCTGAAGCAATGCAGGCGATGTGCTTTATGGCGGGCGCAAACTCGATTTTTTACGGCGACAAGCTGTTGACCACAGGCAATCCTGATGAGGACGGCGATAGAATCCTGATGGAAAAGCTTAACCTGTATCCCTTACAGTTTGAGCTGGAAGGCGAGGTCGCCGAAGTGGAAAAAGCCTCTGGGATTAAAGTGGATTATTGACGATTGAAAAATGCCGTCTGAAACTTGAATGCCGTCTGAAACCTGAAAAAAGGCTTTCAGACGGCATTTGTTCACGGTATTTCCAAAGAATCCTGACGAGCTTCAGACGGCATTTGGAAAAGCCCGACCTGTATCCCTTGCAGTTCGAGCCGGAAGATCGAAAAATGGATTGAAACGATAGTAAAAGACAGGCACTATCGTGTTTGTATCGCTGCCGCCGCATTGGATTGGCGGTCGGCTTTAGAGATGGAGCTTATGGGAATTTGACAGGTTATGCCGGAAAAAATTATCGACTTTCTGATGTTTCTTGACGAACGCCTCCCCTTTGTCAAAAACCGATGGGGGACTTTATTGATGTCGTTGCCGTTTACGCTCCTGCTGCTGATTACCGACGGTAAAACTATCCATATGCTGCTGTCGGAAACATCTTGGGGCGTATGGGCTGTATGCTTCGTATTGGCATTTATATGGTTTTTCTGTCGGACAGACCGTTGGTTGAGGTTTTTACCGTATATCTGTATTGCTAAAATTGTTGTTTCATTCTTGTAGCGGGGCGGGCGGAGCGGAAAAAGCCCCACGGATTAAAGTGGATTATTGATGGTTGCAAAAATGCCGTCTGAAACTTAAATGCCGTCTGAAACCCAGAAAGGTTCGGACGGTATTTGTTCAGACGGCATTTTCTTTCAGACATTATTTTGAATATCTTTTACCGACGCGTGATGCTGCCGTCGGGCGAGACATCCAGTCCGTTCCCGTTGGGGAAGTCGCTGTGGTTCAGATAAATAATCCGCTCAATAACGGTTTTTTCAGGGTCGATTTTGGGAATTTTGTCGCCAGCTTGAGTGATGGGGATAATGTTGCCGGAAACGAACCGCCCCTGTTTGTCGGTGATGATTTTGAAAATGGGGGCGATGCCGCTGATGCCGGAGGTGTTGATTGCGCCGTAGGTGGCAAAGTTGCCGCCGCTGTAGGAGATGAAGCGGTCGCGGTAAAGTTCGATGGCACGTGTGACATGCGGACCCTGCCCGAATACGACATCCGCGCCGGAATCAACGGCCAGCCTTGCAAACTCAACGACGTTGCCCCTGTTTTCTCCATAGAATATTTCGGTATCGAACGGCAGGTGTTCCGCCTGTTTCCCTTCCACGCCGCCATGAAACATCACAATGACGATGTCGGCTTTTTGCTTGGTTTTCCGAATCAGTTTTCTGACTTTGGCATAATCGTTCAGTTTGACGGCGGCAAGGTTGGGGGCGAAGGAGACGAAGCCGTATCTCACGCCGTTTTTCTTCAGGATGGCGGTTTCAAACCTGTTTTCGATGCCCGAATATTTGATGTTCAATTCGTCAAGGTTGCCTGCCGTTGCCGTGATGCCTTGCGTGCCGAAGTCGTTGCTGTGGTTGTTGGCGAGGCTGAGGTAGTCGAATCCCGCGTCGGCAAGGTATTGCCCGTAGGCGGAGGGCGTGCGGAAAACGTAGCAGATGTTCGGATTTGTACATTTCTTCGGCGTACCGCCTTCGTCAAACAGCGTGCCTTCAAGGTTGCCGACGGTAATGTCCGCGTCTTGCAAGACGGATTCGACGTTTTTCAGAATATTGGTGTTGGGCAGGTAATCGACCGGATAATTGCTGCCGAGCATAATGTCGCCGACCCCGATGATGGAAACGGTATCGGCTGCCTTTCCGTCAGGCGTATCCTGTCCGTCCGCATTGCCGGTGTTTGAAACGGGCGCGGGGTTTGAACCGTCAACCGGCAGTACGGGGGATTCCGTTCCGGCAGGATGCGCCGAGGGCTTGACCCCGGCGGTTTGCGGCGCGGAAGCGGCATAAGGGGCGGGCGGCGGCTCTTTCACATATTCGAGCGCGGTAAAGCCGCTGCCGATAACGAGGGCCAAAATTGCGGAAAATACCGCCATTGCCCAGATAAATTTGTCCATCATCAGACCTTTACTGTTCAGACGGCATTTGCCGCGCATTTCGGAAGGGCTTATCTTTCGATTTGCGATACGTCGCGCACCGCACCTTTGTCGGCGGAAGTCGCCATCGCGCCGTAAGCCCTTAATGCGGCGGAGACGTAGCGGTCGCGGTTTTCCGGCTTCCACGCTTTGCTGCCGCGTGCTTCCATTTCGGCGCGGCGTTTTGCGAGTTCCTCGTCGGACACTTTCAGGTTGATGCTGCGGTTAGGGATGTCGATTTCAATCGTATCGCCTTCATGTACCAAGCCGATGGCGCCGCCTTCCGCCGCCTCGGGCGACGCGTGGCCGATGGACAGACCTGATGTGCCGCCGGAGAAGCGTCCGTCGGTCAGAAGGGCGCAGGCTTTGCCCAAACCTTTGGATTTCAGGTAAGAAGTCGGGTACAGCATTTCTTGCATGCCCGGACCGCCTTTAGGGCCTTCGTAGCGGATGATGACGATGTCGCCGGCGACGATTTGGTTGCCCAAAATGCCTTCTACTGCGTCTTCTTGGCTTTCAAACACGCGGGCGCGGCCGGTAAATTTGAGGATGCTCTCGTCCACGCCTGCGGTTTTTACCACGCAGCCGCGTTCGGCGATGTTGCCGAACAAGACCGCCAAGCCGCCGTCTTGCGAGTAGGCGTGTGCCACGTCGCGGATGCAGCCTTTTTCGCGGTCGAGGTCGAGGGTTTTCCACATACGGTTTTGCGAGAATGCTTGGGTAGTGCGTACGCCGCCGGGCGCGGCTTTGAAACGCTCGATGGCATGGGTGTTTTCAGGGTTGGTCACGTCCCATTTTTCAATCGCGTCTTTCAGCGTCGGCGCGTGGATGGTGTACACGTCGGTGTGCAGTTTGCCTGCTTTGTCCAGTTCTTTCAGGATGGCGAAAATGCCGCCTGCGCGGTGTACGTCTTCCATGTAGTAGTCGTGATTGTTTGGCGCGGTTTTGCAGATGCAAGGTACAACGCGGCTCAGGCGGTCGATGTCGGCCATTTTGAAATCGACACCGGCTTCGTTGGCAACAGCCAACAGGTGCAAAATGGTATTGGTAGAGCCGCCCATGGCGATGTCCATGGTCATGGCGTTTTCAAACGCTTTTTTGGTGGCAATGCTGCGCGGCAGCACGGTTTCGTCGTCTTGCTCGTAATAGCGTTTGGTGATTTCGACAATCATACGTCCTGCTTCGAGAAACAATTCTTTACGACCTGCGTGGGTAGCCAGATAAGAACCGTTGCCCGGCAGGGAAAGGCCGAGTGCTTCGGTCAGGCAGTTCATCGAGTTTGCCGTAAACATACCCGAACATGAGCCGCAGGTCGGACAGGCATTTTGCTCGACTTCTTCGACTTGCTGGTTGCTGACATTGTCGTCCGCCGATTCAATCATGGCGTCAATCAAGTCCAAGCGGCGTTCGGGCTGGATGTTGGCCACGCCGATGACTTTGCCTGCTTCCATCGGGCCGCCGGAAACGAAGATAGTCGGGATGTTCAATCGCATGGCGGCAATCAGCATCCCGGGGGTGATTTTGTCGCAGTTGGAAATGCACACCAGCGCGTCGGCGCAGTGGGCGTTGACCATGTATTCGATGGAGTCGGCAATCAAATCGCGGCTGGGCAGGGAGTACAGCATGCCGCTGTGTCCCATGGCGATGCCGTCGTCGATGGCGATGGTGTTGAATTCTTTGGCGATTGCGCCGGCTTTTTCAATTTCGCGGGCAACCAGTTGACCCATATTGTGCAAGTGGACATGGCCGGGAACGAATTGGGTGAAGGAGTTGGCAACGGCGATGATCGGTTTGCCGAAGTCGGTTTCCATTACGCCGGTCGCACGCCACAATGCGCGTGCGCCTGCCATATTGCGGCCGTGGGTGGAGGTTTTGGAGCGGTATTCTGGCATGGTGTGTTTCCTTGTTTTCATGCCGTCTGAAAAGCGAAGGGTTTCAGATGACATTTTGTACTGTGTTAGAGAGCTGGAAAAAAGAAAGTATTTTATACCAAGTATCGGTATTGTGTGGAAGTTGCGGAATGGTGGGATATTCTGTGCAATGGTATTTTTGAAGCGGCAATGTTCGGAATGCCGTCTGAAAGGCAGAAAAGGGCTTCAGACGGCATTGATGTCGGGTTTCAGGACAGGAGCAGGATGGCGGCTGCGGCAAGCGCGGCAACCGATAATGCGGCGGCAAGCGCGGCTTTGCCGGCAAAGCGGATTGAGGTTTTGCCTTCGATGTATTTGAAGCCGGTTATCATCGGGAGGACGAGGTTTTTCTTTTTGAACACGCGGTATGCGGCGACAGCAGCGATGTGGACTGCGGAAAAAACGGCGAGCAGCTTGAAAAAGTTGAGGTGGATTTTCCGCATAAGGCTGCCCGTATGTTCGGAAACCAAATGGTTGAGGTAGCCGTTGGTGCTGAAGGTGTTTTCATCGGCGGCAAAAAGCCCGGTGCCGACTTGGAACGACACGGCGGCCAGAAGCGCGACGACCATCAGTGCGCCCAAGGGGTTGTGTCCGGGCTGGATGTGTTCGGGAATACCGTTTTTCAGATAGCCGCGTATGCCTGCCCAGCCTTGGACGAAACGGGAAAAACGGGCGGTATCGCTGCCCCAAATGCCCCAGCAGAGGCGGAAGACGAGCAGGAAAAGGACGAGCAGCCCGACGCGCGTGTGCCATTGCAGCATATCGCCGCCGGCTTTCGCGCTATACCACATAAAGGGCAGGGACGTGGCAAGCAGCCAGTGGAAAAGGCGGGTGGGGAAGTCCCAGACTTTGGTTTTGTTTTTCATAATCGGTTTCCGGCAGTAGAATCGGTTTGTTTTCGAGCCTTAATTTTAACCGATTGGAGGGGCAATGTTTCCCGTTTTTCATCTTTCAGGCGAAAGCCGCCGCCGGATGCTTCAGACGGCATTGCGTTTTCCCCATGTTTTCAAAGCCCGTGCGGAAGATTCGCACAAAGGGACTTTCGGTACGCTCGCCGTAGTCGGCGGCGCGGCAGGGATGAGCGGCGCGCCCATTTTGGCGGCATCGGCGGCAATGTATCTCGGCTGCGGAAAAGTGTGGGCGGGTTTCAATCAGGAAACGCTGCCTTTCGCCGTCATTGCCGGTTTTCCCGAAATTATGTTGGACACGGCAGACGGTTTGGCCAAACGTCAAGATATAAACGCCTGGGTTGTCGGTTGTGGATTGGGTACAGGTAGGGCGGCGGTCGGAACGCTTGCCAGAATTCTGACGGAACATGTGGACAGCCAGATGCTTTTGGATGCGGATGCGTTGAATATATTATCAGTCAATGCTGAAATCCGAAGCATGGCGCGGGCGTGTAGAAACCTGATTTTAACGCCTCACCCTGCCGAAGCGGCTCGCCTGCTTGGAACGACAGTTGTACAGGTTCAAGCGGATCGGACGGCGGCAGTAAGGAAGATAGGGGAAATTTTTGGCGCAACCGTGGTTTTAAAGGGGCACAAAACACTGGTTGCCGCACCGGATACGGAAATCTATGTCAACCATAGCGGTAATGCCGGGCTGGCTACGGCGGGAAGCGGAGATGTGTTGGGCGGTATGGTCGGAAGTTTGCTTGCGCAAGGCTTGAAACTGTTTGAAGCAGCGTGTGCCGGCGTTTGGCTGCACGGTGTGGCGGCAGATGTCATGATGGAATCGGCGGGCATCAAGGCCGGATTGTTGGCAGGGGAAATCGCCCCGGCAGCAAGGTGGCTGAGAAACGATATAACGGCCAGTCTGCATGAGAATGCCGTCTGAAAGGTGACAGCACTGCCATTTTCTGAATGGCATTCAATAAATCATGGTACAATGTGCAGTTATCTTTTCTAGATTTTGAAAAATATTAACCATGAAACAAATTCGCAACATCGCCATTATCGCCCACGTCGACCACGGCAAAACCACATTGGTCGACCAACTGCTGCGCCAATCCGGCACATTCCGCGCCAACCAGCAGGTTGACGAGCGCGTGATGGACAGCAACGACCTTGAAAAAGAACGCGGCATTACCATCCTCGCCAAAAACACCGCCATCGATTACGAAGGCTACCACATCAATATCGTCGACACGCCGGGACACGCCGACTTCGGCGGCGAAGTGGAGCGCGTTTTGGGGATGGTGGACTGCGTCGTCTTGTTGGTGGACGCACAGGAAGGCCCGATGCCGCAAACCCGTTTCGTGACCAAAAAAGCCTTGGCTTTGGGGCTGAAACCGATTGTAGTCATCAATAAAATCGACAAACCGTCCGCCCGTCCGAGCTGGGTTATCGACCAAACTTTCGAGCTGTTCGACAACTTGGGCGCGACCGACGAGCAGTTGGATTTCCCGATTGTTTACGCTTCAGGGTTGAGCGGTTTCGCCAAATTGGAAGAAACCGACGAGAGCAGCGACATGCGTCCGCTGTTCGATACTATCTTAAAACACACGCCTGCACCGAGCGGCAGCGCGGACGAGCCTCTGCAACTGCAAATTTCCCAACTCGACTACGACAACTACACCGGCCGCCTCGGCATCGGACGCATCCTGAACGGACGTATCAAGCCCGGTCAAGTTGTTGCCGTGATGAACCACGAGCAGCAAATCGCCCAAGGCCGCATCAACCAGCTTTTAGGTTTCAAAGGTTTGGAACGCGTGCCGCTTGAAGAAGCCGAAGCCGGCGACATCGTGATTATTTCTGGTATCGAAGATATCGGTATCGGCGTAACCATCACCGACAAAGACAACCCCAAAGGCCTGCCGATGTTGAGCGTGGACGAACCGACGCTGACGATGGACTTTATGGTCAACACCAGCCCGTTGGCGGGTACCGAAGGCAAATTCGTAACCAGCCGCCAAATCCGCGACCGCCTGCAAAAAGAATTGCTGACCAACGTCGCCCTGCGCGTGGAAGATACCGCCGATGCCGACGTGTTCCGCGTATCCGGACGCGGCGAGCTGCACCTGACCATTTTGTTGGAAAATATGCGCCGCGAAGGCTACGAACTCGCCGTCGGCAAACCGCGCGTCGTGTACCGCGACATCGACGGTCAAAAATGCGAACCTTATGAAAACCTGACCGTAGACGTACCCGACGACAACCAAGGTGCGGTAATGGAAGAACTCGGCCGCCGCCGTGGCGAGCTGACCAATATGGAAAGTGACGGCAACGGCCGCACCCGCCTCGAGTACCATATTCCCGCGCGCGGCTTAATCGGTTTTCAAGGCGAATTTATGACCCTGACGCGCGGTGTCGGCTTGATGAGCCACGTGTTCGACGACTACGCGCCCGTCAAACCCGATATGCCCGGCCGCCACAACGGCGTGCTGGTGTCCCAAGAGCAGGGCGAGGCGGTTGCTTATGCCTTGTGGAATCTGGAAGACCGCGGCCGTATGTTCGTATCGCCCAACGACAAAATCTACGAAGGTATGATTATCGGCATTCACAGCCGCGACAACGATTTGGTGGTCAACCCGCTCAAAGGCAAAAAACTCACCAACATCCGCGCCAGCGGCACTGACGAAGCCGTGCGCCTGACTACGCCGATCAAGCTGACGCTGGAAGGCGCGGTCGAGTTTATCGACGATGATGAGCTGGTAGAAATCACACCGCAATCCATCCGTCTGCGTAAGCGTTACTTGAGCGAATTGGAACGCCGCCGCCACTTTAAAAAGCTGGATTGATGTTTACTGGATTAATGTTTAAATGATACGCGATGCCGTCTGAAAAATTTCAGACGGCATTTTATTGGTCGGTATCGGGAAACGGGTTGTCCGATAGCTCATATATTTTCTTGAATAAAATCATTGTATGAACAATAAAAAAGTTTGTACCGGATTATCTGCGGACGGGTGATGCCAGTACTTCCGGTCTCGGAACGGTTGCCGTTTCGGGAAAGCCGCATTTTTAATTTTACGGGGCAATCCGTCAAAATCCGGTGGGCTTGTTTTTCCGGACAATTTTTCAAATACCGAACCTGATCTTGCTTGGGTCATCAACATCCTTGCACGGTTTGTCAAAAAATCTGTCATACAAAGAATATTGTTTACAATATTGTCTAAAAATCCAAACCTGCAAACGCGAAATAAGGTAGAATACGCCCCGTTATTTTACCGTCCAATCCCCATTTACCAAGGAAAAATGATGAGTACTTCATTGAGTTACCGCGATGCAGGTGTCGATATCGACGCAGGCGACCAACTGGTCGAAAACATCAAACCTTTTGCCAAACGCACGATGCGCCCGGAAGTATTGGGGGATTTGGGCGGTTTTGGCGCATTGGTCGAAATCGGCAAGAAATATAAAAACCCCATATTGGTCAGCGGTACGGACGGCGTGGGTACCAAGCTCAAACTTGCCTTTGATTGGGACAAACACGATACGGTGGGCATCGACCTTGTTGCAATGAGTGTCAACGATATTTTGGTTCAAGGTGCAGAGCCCTTGTTTTTCTTGGATTATTTTGCCTGCGGCAAATTGGATGTTCCGCGCGCGACCGATGTCATCAAAGGCATTGCCCAAGGTTGCGAAGAATCAGGCTGCGCCCTGATTGGCGGGGAAACTGCCGAAATGCCGGGCATGTATCCCGTCGGTGAATACGATTTGGCGGGTTTTGCCGTCGGCGTGGTGGAAAAAGAGAATGTCATTACCGGCCGCAGCATCGGTGCGGGCGATGTGGTATTGGGTTTGGCTTCCAACGGCGCACATTCAAACGGCTATTCCCTTATCCGTAAAATCATCGAACGCGACAATCCCGATTTGGATGCCGAGTTTGATAATGGCAAAACCTTGCGTGAGGCCGTTATTGCGCCGACCCGCCTGTATGTGAAACCGATTCTTGCCGCTTTGGAAAAATTTACCATTAAAGGTATGGCGCACATTACCGGCGGCGGCATTACCGAAAACGTGCCGCGCGTGTTGCCTGAAAACACGGTTGCACAAATCGATGCCGAATCGTGGGAATTGCCCAAGCTCTTCCAATGGCTTCAAAAGGCGGGCAATGTGGAAACCCAAGAAATGTACCGAACCTTTAACTGCGGCATCGGTATGGTTGTCATCGTTGCTGCCGAAGATGCCGATGCGGTTCAGTCATTCCTGAGCGGGCAGGGCGAGACAGTGTACCGTTTGGGTTGCATCCGAGAGCGTCAAGGGAACGAGCATCAAACCCAAGTTGCCTGACCTCCAAGCATTAAATGCCGTCTGAAAGCTAATGCCGTCTGAACCTGTTTCAGACGGCATTTTCATTATGCTAGCATTTTTTTGCTTGCCATATTCGGGGGGGGGGGGGGAAAATC